>CAZBWK010000130.1:0-8837 GCA_964495655.1 uncultured Prolixibacteraceae bacterium
CAGATTGAGTTTGCTATGCCAAACTAATTATATTTTGTTAAATAAGTTATGTCTTAGACTTAATTTTCTTATCTTGCTATGTGTCTTGAAAGGGTGGTATCATTTTAAACCGGTAAGTGGTACCGTTTCAGACCGGCGCCGAAATAAAACATGAAAGGGAAAAGGAAAAACTACATAAAACAACATTCAACCGGTATCGAACATCAGTTTTGGTAGCTCCCCTTTCGGGAGCAAAGATAAAAAAATAACTGTACAGGGACTATGGGTTCCTTTATTATCGGGTAGATAAAGTGGGTAAAATATCACGAATTGTTAATTAAATAATATTGAAGATGAAGAAAGAAAAAAAATATTTTAGGAATTGTAATCATATTTTTCTGGTAATGACATTTAACTTAAATATGTCACGGACAGATCATAATGGCGATACCTCTTTGCTGAATATTAAAACTATGGCACATGCTGCCTCTGAGTGTAATGATCATCTTTATGCTTGGTTTTGCCAAAAATTCACATCCGGTTATGCATGTGTGTCTGGAAGTGATGATTATTGGTGTGATGAAACTAGGTAGAATTAAATACCGTTTTAAGAGGCTGTCTGAGAATATCAAATTTATCTGGTAATAAGGACGCCTCTTATTTTTTTATTAACGTAAACTGTAAACATTAAAAATGAAAAATAAAGTAAAATATTCATTAAAACTATTTTGTCTCACTTTAATATTATGGAATTGTTCTGGTGATGAAGAAAAAACTATAGAATTGAAAGCAACTCAGAGTGATACATTGTCTTTAAACTACAGTTCCCAAATAGTTCAACTTGAAACGACTCCCGAATCTTTAATTGGCTTCATTCTAAAATCTAATATTGATATATCAAATAAACGAATATTTGTTCTATCAGATTTCAATATTTATATATTCGACATAACTGGTAAGTACCTTACTAAATTAAAAGAAGGGAAAGGGCCGGGTGAAGTTAATCGTATTATGGCCTTTACATTAAATACTGAAAAAAAATTGATATTCGCTATAGATAATGCAACTAAATTGTGCGTCTTCGATTATGATGGTAATATGATTAATAAATATGATATTACAAATTTTGCAAGTAGTGATATTTGTATTTTAGATGATGATAACGTTTTTCTGTTGCGTAATTATGTTGGTGGTGAAGAAAGATATTTCGTTGGTATGTACAACATTCCTGCCCAAAAAGTTATCAGGAAGTTTATCCCGGCTGAGAAAAGTCCTTATCCAAGGAATACAATAGCAACTGCTCAGAATTTTTCGTGGCATAAAGAAAAACTTTTTTTGAATCTTACAAATATTTTTGGTTTGTTTGAATACGGAGATTCAGATTTTCATCAAATACTGTTCTTTGATATTGGTAAAAAAGCTGTACCCCAAAGTTTAATAAATAAATTTGAAGAAAGGAAACCTTGTGATTTAGGAGACGAAGCAAAGTCACTTCACTATGCCCCGTTTATGCTTTTTGGGTTTCACTTAAAAGGGTATTATTTTATAGTGATAGATGATGAGGATATTAATTGTTATGCAGTAAAAAGTACGAACAAAAAGGTTTATCATAATGGATCCTTGTTTTCTTATTTTGACCTTCCGAAAAAAAAATCACTTAAAATAGTTGCTGGAGTTCAAAATGATTTAATAATTTTTTTTTGTAATTCTTATGATTTCTTCGACTCTGAAAAACAAGTAGATAAAAAAGAAATTCAAATTCATAACCATAAATTTCAAATAGACAGAAATGATAATCCATTTTTAATAATTATAGAGTAATATATTTGAATTTGTAGAAATGGTATATTGAACAATATTATGAAAATTATTCTATTGCTTTTGATAATCTTTTCAGTATTTTCTTGTAAATATCGCAATCCTCGCGAAAAGGAAATTAGAGATAACCTGAAGAAGGAAATTAATTTAGAAATGGTTGATTATATCAGACACAGAAATAAAGAAATTTCCTTCTATAACTTCCGAAGTAAGTATAAATACATTTATTTGGTATACCTGCAACAAGGCTGTGGCATGTGTTATCCGAAATATATTGTCTGGCAGGAAAAAATGCGCTCTGTCAATAAATTTGACATTGTGACGGCTCTATTTATTATTAAGGGAAATTCATATAGTGATTTCATTGTAGAAGCTCAAAAAGAAGGTCTGGAAGAAGACAGGTTTTATACTTTTATGGATCCCACTGATTCGTTTATAGATGCTAATGAAGATATTCCCGGTTGGATTATTGAGAGTACTTTTTTAATTGATGAACAAAATCAGATTGTTTTGATTGGCAGCCCTTTTAGCACACCAGAAATGACTAAAGCTTTCTATGATATCTGCTCTGAATAAATAAGCTTATTATTCGAAAAAATTGTATTTATCTGAGCTTTGATAGTTTCTTTTTTACTATAATTCGAACAAGGTGATAAAGAATATATTTAAATATGTGTATTTTTTGTTATTCCTGATTTCCTGCTCCACCCCTGTCACCCGGAACGATGCCGTTATCCGGTTCAACAGGCAGGAGCATGATTTTGGCGCCATCACTTTAAAAGAGGAGGTGTACTACAGCTTTGAATTTTCCAATCCCGGAAAAACGCCGCTGGTCATAAGCAATGTTAAAACTTCGTGTGGTTGTACGATTCCTGAGTGGCCCCGGAAATCCGTTAAGCCGGGAGCTAAAGGGGAAATTAAGGTTGCTTATGACGCAGTTTCCCCCGGAGTTTTTCATAAAACCATTACCGTGTATTTTAATGGGAAAGATTCGCCGGTTCAGTTGAGCATTAAAGGGCAAGTAAAAAATAAGATATAGGAGGGAAAATGCAATTATGACATGAAGCAGTTTAAAACAATATTTACCTTCACGGGAGTTTTTATCGTCGCCATTATTTTGCGCGTATTTGTCATAGAAATTTACTCTATTCCCAGCGGGTCGATGGAAGAAATCCTGCTTGCGGGCGACAAGGTAATGGTAAATAAACTGGTTTACGGGACTAAACTGTCGGCATCGCCTTATGATATTCCCTGGGTATAACTTGGGTGGTTTTTGCAGGCTGGCGCTGCAACTAATCTTGATATGATATATTGAGATTATCTGCGACTGCCGGGATTCTCTTCACCGTCGAACGGGGCAATGTTATGATATTTTGGCATCCGTTGTAGGGAGGACGTAAAAACTTTTTTATCAAACGTTGCATTGCCCTGCCGGACGATACCCTGCAAATAGAAGGGGGCAGGAAAAAATAAATAACCGGTTTTTCCAGGAAACCGCCCTTTCCAAAAATGGTTACGAGGTCTGGACAAGCGCTCCCCAACAGTTTACAAGGATGTTTGATAGTTTAACTTATCTTCGACAGTTGCAAAATGTATATATTTGAAAAATAGCATAATATGAGCATAAAAATTTTCTTTGGCACTACATTTCAATTTTTTTAATCGTTGGTGGCATAGCCATTCCTATAGCTTTAAAAACTTTATGGCAATCGCCTGAGGCTTGTGTCCGTAATGCGATCTTATTGCCTGAATGCTCAATGATTACTTCCTGCAACCTTTTCAGGTCCATCTTTATCTGCTCCCATTCCAAATTTTCTCCAATATTTTCAATCCTCATGTCCAGTTCCTTTCTTAGCACGAGGGCAAGAAAACTGCAAAAAACATGACCTCTTATTGTCTCATCTCTCTTGTGGTAGACAGGACGGGTTTCAAGGACACTCTTTACATCGCGAAATAGCTTATGGAGAGCTCTCCATAAGCTATTTTATGCGCTGCATATCGTTATGCAAAGCAATTTAAGAAAAGCGGTGTAACCCTCTATTAATCAACTATCGCTTTGCATAAACACTACGCATAGAATTATTGCTTATTATGGTAGGGTGGTAATATTGCCACAGAACTAATAAGCAATAAACATGAGAGAGAATCAAACAATCGATGAGCTACTTGAGGATTGTATCCGCTATTTTGAGCAAAACTGTTATACCAGGCTCAGAATAGAACGATACAAGTCCCTGTGGAAACATGGGATCCGCCACTACATGGAGATCAGAGGCATTATCAATTACAATCGTTCTGTCGGGGAGAAGTTTATTAATACCCGGATCTCTTCAAGTGTAACACCTGCAGAGCGGGATGTGATCCGAAGCGTAAGTGTGTTAACCGAGATACAGGAAACGGGTAAGGTTTCTAAAAGAACAGTACACCCGATAACACGAGAACTGAAGGGCCCTATGGGGGAGGCGATAAGAAGCCTGCTGCGGCATCTGAAAGAACTCCGCCGGAATCCAACGACCATCAACGACCACTTATTATACCTTCATCGATTTAAGCAGTACCTGGAAAACCGGGAAGTCATGCTTCTAAAGGATATTGGAGAAGAGCACATTCTTGGATTTGTATCCACCCAGACAAACAATAACATCAACGTGGTATCCTCCCTGAGAGTGTTCTTCCGTTATCTGTATGAAGAAAGATTATTAAAAACAGACCTTTCGTATGTGCTGGCACATTACAAATGGATTAAGCGGGAGAAACTTCCGTCTGTCTACACAGCAGAAGAAGTAAAACGGATAGAATCTTCGGTAAATCGTTCCAACGCGGTGGGTAAACGCGATTATGCCATACTGCTGCTTGCCACGAGGTTGGGACTTCGTGCCTCTGACATTGCTTTCCTGTCATTTGCCAGTCTGGACTGGGAAAACAGCCGGATTACCCTGAAACAATACAAAACCGGCAAGGAAACAGAACTTCCCCTGCTTGCTGAAATCGGTGAGGCGATTATCAATTAACTGAAGTTTGGACGTGCCCGGTCGGATTCCCCGAATGTTTTTCTTTCCGCGCGTGCTCCGTATCGGCCAATGACAGGAGTAGCGGTTTCCAATGCAGTCAGACAAATTATTGATGCTTCCGGCATACCCATCGGACAGCGCCGGCATGGCCCTCATGCCATGCGTCATAGCCTGGCCAGCCGACTGCTTGAGCACAGCGTGTCCCTGCCGGTCATATCAGAATCATTGGGACACGAGAAAACAGAAAGTACAATGACTTACCTGCGTATTGACAGGAATGCACTTCGCCAATGCGCTTTGGATGTTCCAATGGTTAATCCGTCTTTTTACAGGCAGAAAGGAGGGGCGTTTTATGAGTGAACCGTTTAACTACAACAGCATATATGCCCCTTACTTTAAAAATTTCATCAAAATGAAACAGGCCCTGGGGGTAAATGTATTACGGACAAAGTGGATATTACTTGAGTTTGACAAGTTTTTTATCAGCACGGGAGTCCGGGATCTTTATATTACCGCAAGCCTGATCGACCTGTGGCGCAAAACCCGCGTCAATGACGGGCAGCGTACCATCTACACCAAGTATTCCGTCTGGTCACAGCTTTGCAAATATATGTGTCGTCTCGGCCATGAGTGTTATATTCCAAGGCTTCCAAAAGCTGTCAGCAAAAACAGCTTTACGCCCTATATCTTTTCTCACCGGCAAATGGAAGATATCTTTCAGGTATGCGATTCCCAGCAGTTATACGACAAACACATGTCGACGATCCTGTTTGTCATGCCGGCAATTGTTCGCTTAATGTATGGAACCGGGATTCGTGTCAGTGAAGCCTTATCCCTGAAGAATGAAGATGTTGATTTTAATCACCACTGCATCATCCTGAGAAAAACAAAAAACGGGGAACAACGGCTTACCCCGTTATCCGATACATTACAGAAAGTTCTTGAAGAATACCTGATAAACCGCAACAGGATGCCGATTCCGAAGGTGAGCGATCCCAGTGGGTATTTCTTTGTCTCTCCAAGTGGTAACTTCTGCAGCGCCGGGAGTGTTTACTGTTGGTTCCGCAAGGTGCTTGCAGCATGTGGAATCCAACATATTGGGAACCATCAGGGACCCTTTGTACACAGCCTGAGGCATACCTTTGCCGTGCATTCGCTGATGAAAATGACAAAGTCCGGCTGTGACCTCTATTATACGTTGCCGATCCTGTCTACTTATATGGGGCACAAATCCATCGGTGCAACAGAACAGTATGTCCGATTAACCGAAGAAATGTACCCGGAATTGTTGAAGGATCAACGGGAGATATGCTCGTATGTTTTCCCTAGAATTAAAATGAAAGAACAAGATGGAAACAACTGATTTTGCCAAACACCTGACAAACTTCCTTACCAAATACCTGGCCGGGGAGCGTGGTGCCAGTCCGAATACCATCTGTTCTTACCGGGATACTTTCGTTCAACTAATCGGTTTTATGAAAAAGATAAAAGGAATTGAAGCACAACACCTGAAACTGGATTCACTGACAAAGGAAACCATTGTTGATTTCCTTTCATGGATCCAGGAAGAACGAAAATGCAGCAGTGCCACCCGCAATTACAGGTTGGCTGCCATCCATTCCTTTTTCTGTTACCTGCAATATGAATATCCTGAACGAATTTATCAGTGGCAGAGGGTGCTTTCCATAAAGGTACAGAAACACCAAAAAAAGAACATTAACTATCTGACCCTGGATGGAATAAAGCTGATCCTTGATCAGATTGATACTGCAACGGCAAATGGACGACGTAACCTGGCGATGCTTGCCCTGATGTATGACAGCGCGGCAAGAGTAAGTGAACTTATAGACCTTAAACCATCGTCTGTCAGGCTTGAACCTCCTTGTATCGTTAAACTTACTGGTAAAGGAAGAAAAGCACGCATCGTTCCCTTACAGAATGAACAGGTTGTGTTGCTGAAAGTATATATGCAGGAGAATAAGTTGATGGAACCATACGATAACCAGCACCCGCTATTTTTTAATTGTTGGGGTAAAAAATTGACACGATCAGGTATCAATTATATCCTGAAAACATACGCGGATATGGCCAGGAAAATCAATCCGTCACTGATTCCTGAGAGGATCAGTTGCCATGTGCTCCGAAGTTCAAAAGCAATGCATCTGTTACAGGCTGGAGTAAATCTTGTTCTGATCCGGGATATATTGGGACATGTGTCGATCCAAACAACCGAGGTCTATGCCAGGGCTGATTCCAAACAAAAACGGGAAGCCCTTGAAAAAGCCTATGTGGATGTGACTCCTGAAACAAGTAGAGAAAAGTCATGGGAAAAGGATAGTTCTTTGCTGGAATGGCTCAAATCTTTGAATGGATGATCACGTGATTATGCAAAGCGGTACTGTAAAGTGTTGGACGTATTTAATTGATATTCAAATAACCGTATTGTATCGCTTTGCATAACGATATGCAGCGCATAAAAAACATGTTCTACCATCCATAATTCTTTATATTTCAAAGCAATTTCATCTGCCGGTATTTTCAAATTAGTTGTAAGAACCCACTTCCCATCATATCGCTCTTCCTGCTTTACCTTTGAGTCATCTATCCTGATCGCATCTTTGGTTACCTTAAGATACTTCTGTTAACCCTTGTTCCCGATCATTGATTTAGCGCCACTTTTAATCCTGTCCTTCAGACTCTCCAATATAGCATCTCTGTCTGCTTTATCTTTCCTGGCCTGCCTTGAATTCAAACATACAATATACCGGGAGTTATTAACCATTACTTCTTTTACTTTCAATGGTGCCGGCGCTTTTGAAACCTTGATTTCCGGCACAACTTCCCGGTATCTCCCTGCCCTGGAAAGAACCTCGCTCTTTACATGGTTTACCCTTCGCATCCTTACTCCAAGTATGTAGTTAAGCCCTTTGGTTTCCAAAACCTCGATTGTGCCCCGACTTATCATTCCACGGTCAGCCACAACACACATTCTGTTAACCCCAAAGCGCTCGCGCAACCTGTCTGCCACCGGCAGAAGGGTATTGACATCAGCTGTATTACCCGGCCATATCTCACAGCAGAGCGGAAACCCTTTGTTATCAAGAACAGCCCCAACTACCATCTGTTTGCGGTCTGACCGATGATCTTTACTATTGCCATATTGGCCAATGTGATCTCCTCCATTACCTTCAAAATAAATGGATGTGGTATCGAAAAATACCAGCTCCAACTCGGTGAATAAATTGCGCCTTAGAGAAAACAGTTTTTCTTCAACAAGGTCCTTCACACATCGGGGATCAAATGGAGTTTTACCTGCCTGCTCATCAACAGGACTGCCAAGAAAGGCCATGGCACGATAAAAATGGTGCAGCGATAACCCCTCTGAACCATTAATCCGGTAACCCTTCATCCAATAATCACATGAACGATCTGACCCGCTGATAAATAACCGGTGTAATACTGTCACAAATACGGCTCTTTCAACATCAAATTCAAATTTCCTTCCTTCAAGAAGATTGTTGATAACACTATGTATCCCGCTTTCCCTCCACAATTGCTCAAAGACCAGAACCGGTCCAATAATAAAAGATTCACCCTTTGGATCACTACGGCCTGTAAGACACAGTATAACCTCCCGTGAATATTTTGACAAAGAACTTATTATTGACTCTATATCTCCCTTTTCCTGTAACTGCTCCAACCTGCAAGGGTTGAAATTACCCTTTGCTTTACCTTTCTCCCCTCACGGTATGTTTGGACAATCTGTAGATATTTGTAGTCTCCCGTCTTTTTTAACCTGACAAACATGATATATTATTTTATCACTGCAAATATCTAATATATCCCCCACAAAATCAATAATTATATAAAATATTTTTGGCACTACGTTTTTTTCAAAATAGCAACTTATTCATCACAATTAGCTGATTATCAATACATATTTTTTTATCTTAACGCATTAACTGTAGAAGAAAAGTTTAAGGCTTAATGCCGTATGTCGCCACAAAAGGCCACAGACTGGTAATTCGA
>CAZBWK010000131.1:0-8803 GCA_964495655.1 uncultured Prolixibacteraceae bacterium
TCACAGGCATGATCACAGGACTCTTTTTTCCTGTTTATAATGATCTGCTTATGTCTTTGCTGAAGCCATTCTTAATGGTGATGCTTTTCCTTGTATTTCTTAAAACCGATATTTCTCAGATTTTTCATAAGATGAAAAATTACAGGTTGATGGTTTTCATTGTATTAATGAATATGGCAGTCATACCTGTACTCTTTTTTTTTGCAATAAAGAATTTTGATGAAAATACAGCAATAGCTGTTTTATTGCTGACAGCAATGCCTGCCGGTGTAGCTACTCCGGCCCTGACAGATATTGTAAAGGGTAATATTGCTTTGTCGGCGGGAATAGTTATTGCTACTTCGGTAATAGCGCCCGTATCAATACCTTTACTCTTCTGGACGATAGGAATTGATAAATTATCGGTCAACCCGTGGTCTATGTTTAAAGACCTTTCAATGATAGTTTTCTTACCAATGATAATTTCTCAGGTCATAAAAAGGTACTTTCCTGATTTTATTGACCGTAATAACCACCTTTTCACATCAGTTAATGTTTTCATACTGGCTGTTATGGTTTATACAGTGATGGGTTCTCAGAAAAGTCTGATATTGAGCAATCCCGGTTCGCTGTTCTGGAAAATCGGACTGTTATACCTTGTTTTTATACTGTTACATCTGTTTGGATTTTTTATGGGCTTCAGAGAAGATATGAAAGGCAAAATAGCCACAACTATAGGATCTGCATATATAAATAACGGAATGGCCATTGTTCTGGCTGCAGTATATTTCGAACCATCAGTGCTGTTTCTGACTGTTCTTTCAGAACTTCCCTGGAATACTTTATTAGTACCATTCAGGAAGGTAATTAAATATATTTAATGATGAAGCAATATCAATTTGACAATTTTATTGACAGCAGCACTGAAGATGTATCATCAGGTTTGTTGTTGTTTTGTTGAACTGTTGTAATTTTATACTGGCATGACTTTAACTTTTAATTTTTAAGGAGATGCAAAAGATTTCGGGTGCTAATAATAAGGTTATCCTTGCTCTTATCGGAGCCGGTGGAAGAGGAACTGATGTTGCCATCAGTATGAAAAAAAATATACCTGAAGTTGAGATAAAATATCTGTGCGAGGTCGATGATATGAGAGGCGGACGTGTTATCGACGAGGTCTCAAAGCTTCAGGGATATAAGCCTCTGAGGGTTAGGGATATGAGGCAGGCATTTGATGATAAAGATGTGAATGCCGTGCTGATATGTACTCCGGAACACTGGCATGCACTTGCCTCAGTTTGGGCCTGTGAAGCAGGAAAGGATGTATATGTTGAAAAGAACATATCACTTAATATTGATGAAGGAAGGAAGATGATCGAGGCAGCCCGGGAATATAAAAGGATCATACAGTGCGGAACACAAAACAGGAGCGCTGAATATTCATTATCTGCACGTGAGTATATTCAAAGTGGCAAACTGGGCAGGGTTTTTCATGTTAAGTGTTTTTGTATGCTGCCCGGTGGCAAACCCTGGTTTCTTAAACCTGACTCTGGAGTACCGGAAGGTCTGGATTGGGATCTATGGCTTGGCCCTGCAGAGAGAGTTCCTTATAATGTGAGCAGGCATAAGGCATGGTATGACTGGTGGGCATATAGCGGGGGAGCTGCACTGGCAGGAGATGCTTCACATGTGATGGACCTTGCCAGAATGGTTCTCGGAGACCCGGGTCATCCCGGTTCTGTTTATTGTCAGGGAGGCAGAGTGTTGTATGACGATAAAAGAGATGTGCCTGATATACAATCTATAACATACGATTATAAAAAATTTTCACTGACTTGCGTCAGTTCCATGTTCGGTGATTATATGGCTAAATCAGATGCCAGTGTCAGGTACGGTAATAATTTTCCCGACTGGCGGTTAAATGCAACAAGGATTGAAATTTACGGAACAGAGGGTATGATGTACCTGGGCAGACATGGCGGGGGATGGCAGGTTATAAGCAGCGGAGGCGAAGTCGTTGCCCGGGAGTATGGATTTTTTCCTGATATCGAACACCAAAAAGATTTTATCGATGCTGTTAAAACGAGAAAATTACCAAACGGAGATATCGAGCAGGGACATTTCACCGCTACACTGGTACATCTGGCAAATATTTCTTATAGGTTGGGTAACAAGCAGTTAGACTTCGATCCTGTGTCAGAAATGTTTATCAATTCGAAGGAAGCCAATGACCTTTGTGTGATTAATTACAGGAGTGGATTTGAATTAAGTTAAACAGGCCGGATAGATCATATAGTAAAACAGTATTAATTCCTTTTAAACCATTTAAAAATTACCTTATGTCATCAAAAAATTTTTCCAGACGGGCTTTTATTGGCAAAACTTCGGCCGGTATCGCCGGAGCTGCAATAACTGCTAATATTACCCCGGGATTTGTGGGTTGTACCAGAACTGACAGCAGTCGTATTACCGGGAAAGACAGATTTTCAAGCCGGGCATTTGCTTCTGAGGTTGAACGCCTGCCTGTTGAAGAGATTTATGATTATCATAAGCGTCTGTCGTCCGAACCGGTCCATACTTTCAGAAGGGACCTGAAGGCGGTCAGAAAAGACAACGAAATGGAGATACCTGATGAAGGGTGGACGATTTCGTGGATAAAAGGGGAAAGCATGATGATCGAAAATGCAGTAGATGATTTCAGAGATTATCTTGATGTTTCACAAAAGGTTAAGGTGGAAGCCAAAGCAAGTTCATCCCTCGAGGGCTGGCCAGATCTGGATAATACAATAGTTGTGGGTACCAGGGATCAACTACCCGGCTGCGGTGCTGAGCTTAAAGCTTCAAAAGATTATGAGCTGAAAGTAACACCTAAACAGATAGTTGTTTGCGGGTATGATGACCTGGGCGCCATGCATGGTCTCTATAACCTGGAGGCAGGGATGAACCTGAGGGAAGCGCCCTTTCTGACTTCAGATTTGCATAGTGTTCGCCATTCACTCTACGACAGGCGTATAGTCTTGTCATGGATGGGATGGATGGAGTTCCAGGACCCCCTTCTTTGTCATCTTGCCCATGACGGTTTTGACGGGATATTTGCTTCAGTGTATGCAAATCCGAATGGCGACCGTACAACAGCAGAGAATTCCACAGACTTCTACGCGAGGCTTATGTTCAGGGTTCGCCATCAGGATCCCAAAAGAATGAGAGACCTGATTGACCGTGCATCCAAATATGGCATAAAGGTCTATTCTCCAATACTCTGGCAGTTTCTTGGCACAAAAGAGGATGAGGATAAATTGAGGGATCTGGTCCGCGATATAGTAAAGGAATTTCCTGATATAAAAGGATATATTCTGCTGACTGAAGGTTTCTGGTATGAAAAGTGGGGAGGCGGTCATGGCGCCGATAAAGAGTATATGCAGAACTGGGCAAGAAACTGGGCCAGGGCTGTTGAGATTGTTCAGCAAGAGTGTCATAAGACAGACCCTTCCATAGAGATACTGCCATGGGAATATAACATCGACTTCAGGGCATCCAACGTAGAGATGAAACGCTATTTTATTCAGCAGCTTTCTGATAAGACAATACCGCTGCTTACCTGGGAGAATGGCAAGAGTTTTAAAATTGACGGCATGGAGGGTTCGCTGCGCGACTATTCAATAAACCAGGTAGGTCCCGCCGAAGTGACAGAAGCCCAGATTGGCGAATGCCGTAAACGGGGCATGAAGGTTTATACAAATTCGGATACATTCCTCTGTGGGGGGCAATTTCAGACTATTTCATATAACCCTTTTCCTTACCAGTGGCATGAAAGATATATGGCTCTCGAGAAATTCGGGGTGAACGGGACTCTTGAAAGCTGGAGTGCAGGGTATACGCCCAATTTTATGACAGAGTTCAGAAGCTGGTACTGCTGGAGCGGTTACCCTGATATTGATGAGCTGCTCGGCGCTATATGTGACCGCAACTTCGGTACGGGCAACAGGGAAAGGGTGCTTAAAGCATGGGATTACTTCAGTCAGGCTGTGCGTTTTGTTCCTGATACCGGTCCCACATGGGGAACCAATAACTCTGTCGGATGCCCGATATTCTTCAAAGAACCACCTGCAAGGACTGCTACTTTTATGTACTCCTGGACCGATTTTTCCAAATGGATGGGCTACTTCGGATCAAAACTTAATCCGCACTGGCCATTTACTGTCTCAAGGCTTGTCTTTTACCCCGATTTTACAAACAGCAGGAACAGGGCTGAGGATTATGCCCGCAGTTCATCCGGTATTGCCGGTTCTGTGGAAGGGCCGGTATTGCCTGTTTACCTTAAGTATCTTAAAAAGGCGGCAGACCTGATGGAGGAGGGGATGAAGCTTTACAGGGAGGCAGCTCTTGCAAGTCCTGAAAATAAAAGGGCTGTGGCAGTCAGAGAGGTCCTTATTGCCGAACAGCTGCAAAGGATGATGGAAAGTGAACATGCAGTGCTGGAATTTGAGGATACGAGGATGAACTATGTTGCGGAAAGTGATAAAAACAGGCGGAAGGAGCTGCTTGATAAGATGGAAGCAATTTTAAGGGAGGAAATTGAGCGTACTGAACTATCTTTGCTGGCATCGTCGAGAGACTCCAGGCTGGGATTCCAGTTTGAGTGTGATTATGTTTTTACGCCTTACGCTCTGAAAGAAAAGCTGGAGGTTCTCAGGGAAACACTTGAGAAACATCTTCCTGAGGCCAGGGGAGAAATATGATGCGGCAATAAGGATCCGTCAGCTGAAGCAGACGGCAAAGGATAAGGCTCCGGTGCAGCAGTCAGTGGTTCAATGATATATCCATTGCCGTTCGCTTCAGCGAACGGAAAAAGGGGCTTATCCCTATTAAAAGATTATTATTTAAATAGATATATACATATGAGAAAAAAATTTTTTATGCCACAAAAATTCCTGAAGTTTATAGCGATTATTTCTGTATCGCTTACCGCAGGTTGTTTAGTGAAGAACACGCAAAGTATTGTAATTGAAAATGCCAATTTCAGTTATGAAATTGGCAGGGATGGTAAAAACCTAAGTTTTACGGATAAGAATACCGGTAATGACTTGCTTTTTAAAGATACTGTATCTTATTGTTCGTATGTTATCAAGGATGGTGAGCAGCATAATGTTACAAATGCTGATATTAAAAGCGATACCCTTTTCCTGGATTTCAGTACGGCAAATTTTAAGGCAAAGGCGCTTGTCACCAGCAACGATGACAATATTAATTTTAAAATAACCGGTATTGACGGACAGGCTGAGTCATTGACCTTTATCAATATTCCCCTGATACTTGAGGGAATGACTTCAGAGCCTTTTGCCGCATGTGCACTTTCAATGAACCTTTTTACTCATGTTCGTCAGTTGCCTGTCCTGCAAACTCATCTGTGGGCAAGTTGTTATGAACGTTTTGGAATGAAAGGAGCTGAGCTGACAATAGTGGGTGTTCCGCAGAAAGCTATTTTGCCGGCAATTCGGAATATAATGCAAAATGCCACTGAAGTACCCTTTTCTGATAAGGGGGGAGCATGGGCACAGCTCGAAAAAGAGGGTTATGGTTCTTACCTGATGGATTTTGGCAGCCTTACCGAAAAGACAGTTGATGAAACTATAAGGCAATGCCGGAAGCTTGGTTTTAACCAGGTGATCATTCATGGCGGCGGAGCATTTTATAAGCATGGAGAGTTTGAACTCGACAGGTCAAAGTGGCCTGACGGGTGGCAAAGCTTCAAACGGATAAATGACAGGCTTCATGAAGAGGGCATCTCATCAATTTTACTTACCTATACCTTTTTTATTGATAAGAGATCAAGGCATGTAACTCCCGTGCCGAGCGAGGACCTGGGCTATTTCAATTCATTTACCTTGGCAGAGCCTCTTAATCCGGGAGATGATGAGATCATTGTGAAAGAATCAACTGCTGACGTCTCACCGATAACCGGCTTTTTTGTCCGTAACAGCCGTACCCTCCGTATTGGCGGTGAGATAATTGAGTTCAGCGGTGTCACTGACAGGCCTCCCTATAAATTTACAGGGTTGACAAGGGGAATAAGCAACACAAAGGTGGTTACCCACCCGGCAGGAGAAAAGGCATTTCACCTGAGGGAGATGTTCGGGCTTTTTGTTCCGGGACCGGAAACAGCACTGTTCAGCCAGATAGCGAAAAGGACTGCAGAAATTACCGATGAGTGTGGATTCGACGGCATTTACTTTGATGCAATTGACGGGAATGACCTTCTTGCGGGGAAAGAGAATGCGTGGTATTACGGAACTAAATTTGTTTTTGAGGTAGCTAAAAACCTGAAAAAACCTGTTGGCATGGAGATGTGCGACATGCCTCATCACTACTGGCATTACAGTTCACGGTGGCAGGCATGGGACAGGCCTACAAGGGGTTATAAGAGGTTTATAGATATTCACCTGGCTGCAATTAAGTCGGATGACCCCCGCCATGGAGAATGGATGGGGCATACACCAAAAATAAATAAGCTGGCTCCTGCAGATAACGGTTGGCTCCTGTTGCCTCTGCATTTGGGGTGGTGGAGAAATTATACATGGGATCCCCCACAGATAGAACCTACGTTTACTGACGATATTGAATACCTGTGCAGTAAAATGATAGGTAACAATGCCGGACTGTCAATGCTCGGAGGTGTTGATGATAAGACCCTGAAAGAGTATCCCCTTTTCGAGCGTTTGATACCTATAATCAGGCAGTATGAAGAGTTAAGGCATCAGAACTATTTTAATGACTCTGTATGTGCCCTGTTGCGCCAGCCGGGGAGAGAGTTTAAACTTTTTCAGGAAGAAAATGGGAGATGGAACTTTAAACCAACTGCATTTCAGCGGCATAAAGTAGAAGGAACCGGCCATCCGACATCTGAATGGACAGTTAATAATGAATTTGGAAATCAGCCGGTAAAACTGAGAATAGAACCCTTAATGTCAGTGCAGCCTTTTGATCATAAGGATAATGTATTGCTGGCTGACTTCTCCGGTACTGATGAGTTTATCCTGGAGGATAAAGCACAGGGAGTGTCAGGAAGAATTGAAAGATCGGATGAACAAATTACAGAAGGGATCAGCGGTGGTGGAGTTTTTTATGCATCAAGCAATGGTGAATCGCCGCAAGATGGTTCATGGATTAAAATGGAGAAAAAATTTGATCCGTGGCTTAACCTTGAAAAGAATCAGGCGCTGGGAGTATGGGTTAAAGGTGACGGAAACGGAGAGCTGCTGAATTTAAGGATCGAGAGCCCCGAACATATATCTATGGGCGCGAGAGGAGATCATTTTATCAATATAGATTTTACAGGCTGGAAATACTTCGAACTGGTTGAGATAGAGTCATCACGGTTTAATGATTATATTTGGCCCGACGAGTATTTCAATGTGTATAACTCATATTTTTATACAGTGAAATTTGAGAGTGTTGATAAACTGCAGCTATGGTATAATAACCTTCCGAAAGATAAGGAAGTAAAATGTGTTATCGGTCCTGTAAAAGCCTTGCCCATGGTTCCGGCAACAATCAGTAATCCTGCATTCAGTATTGGAGGCGAGACTGTTATTTTTCCCGTTAAGATGGAATCTGGCATGTTTCTTGAGTTTTATTCTCCCGATGATTGTGTCCTTTACGGATCTAAAGGTGAGTTTATCCGGAAAGTACCGGTCAAAGGTAATGTGCCAGTCCTGAAGCCTGGCAATAATGAAGTATCATTCACCTGCGAAGGACCGGAGGGTATCAATCCGCGTGTTCAGGTAACGGTTATCGGAGAAGGAGATCCGCTTTGATGCACTGGTGTCAGTCAATTTTTTATTAAGTTGTGGTTTTTATGATTACTTTGATCAAGATATTCATATGAGATTGTTAATCTTTTTTATCTTTTTAGTCCAGGGATTTTGTTTATTTTCACAGGAACTAACCGGCGAAAAAAGAGAACAGGATAAAGGTATATATCAGCCTGAATATTGTCTTTTCTATGACAATAATACAATGCCTGCCTTCCCCGATATGGGTGAAAACTTTAATGTTGAGTTATTTACTGACCGAATTAAACAGTGCGGTGCAGACCACCTTGTTTTTCATGTCCGTTGCGACCAGGGTATGGCTTATTATAATACAAAGATCGGAATCAGGCATCCTTCACTTCAATATGACCTGTTCGGCGAAATTGCTGATGCCTGTCAGCGAAAAGGCATCGCCCTGACAGCGTATTTTAACGGTGGGATCAGCAGCGCAGAAGGAGTGGCTCATCGCGATTGGGCAACTTTATATTTCGACGGCAGGGAATACCGCGATCCACCATTTACCCCCTATGTAAGGACGATGTGTTATAATACCGGGTATCGTGACCATCTGATCTCAATGGTCAGGGAGGTGGCAGATAATTATTCTGTTTCCGGATTTTTCATTGACTGCCTGGGGAGTTATCCCTGCGTGTGTCCGGTTTGTGTTAATGAGATGAAAGGAAAGGGGATAGACTATAACGATGAGGAGAAGGTTATTGAATTTGCCGAATATTCGGCACAACGACTGTCTGAAGATATCAGCAGAGTTGCCAGGGCTGTTAATCCTGACTACCTGCTGTATTTCAGTGAAGTGGGATATGAAGAACAGGCAGAAACAGGTTCCTATATTGAATGTGTCGGATTGCCCACCGGGGGGTACGGATATGAATTCCTGCCTGTTATGGCCCATTATCTGCGAACCCTGGGCGATAAACCGGTAATAAATATGACCGGCAGATTTTATGACTGGGGTGACTTTGGCGGATTAAGGCCCGAGGCTGCCATCATGTCGG
>CAZBWK010000132.1:0-2402 GCA_964495655.1 uncultured Prolixibacteraceae bacterium
CGAGTCATGTACTATCTTACACACAGGAGAAACATTATAAATGACGAGTTCCATCTCATACCTTAAAAAATTAACAATTATAATGAGATGAAAGGATTGGTCTATTTTTTGCTTTATTTATTGCTTTCCGGATGCACTTCCGATACAGCCATTACCGAACTCCGCCGTTGGGAAAAGCATGCAGAAAACACAATTATTTTCCGTGATGATTTTGGTGTTCCTCATGTTTACGGAAAGACGGATGCCGATGCAGCTTTCGGACTTTTGTATGCGCAATGCGAAGATGATTTTAAAAGAGTTGAATACAATTATTTAAGTGCTATTGGCAGGTTGGCTGAGGCGGAAGGAGAAGAATACCTCTATGAGGATTTGCGTGCAAACCTTTTCATGACCCGTGAAGAGGCAATTGCAAATTATGAGAACAGCCCGGAATGGTTAAGAAAGCTATGTGATGCATTTGCAGACGGGATTAATTATTACTTATATACGCATCCCGACGTTAAGCCACTTCTTCTGACACGATTTGAACCCTGGATGCCTATGTATTTCAGTGAAGGATCCATAAGCGGCAACATAAAAAAAGTTTCTCTTTCAGGAATAAGGGATTTTTATGAAAAAAATTCAGAATCGTCATCATTTAATATTAATGATGAAGAAAAATTCCACAAGCCTTACCGCTGGTCTGAACCGGCAGGTTCCAACGGGATAGCAATATCAGGAAAACTGACGGAGTCGGGTAATACTTTGCTGCTTATCAATCCTCATACTACCTTTTACTTCAGGGGAGAGGCACATGTTGTGAGTGAGGAAGGACTCAATGCTTATGGTGCAGTTACCTGGGGACAATTTTTTGTTTACCAGGGTTTTAATGAAAAGATTGGTTGGATGCATACTACAAATTATGTAGATGTAATGGATGAGTTTAAGGAGATTGTTGAGGAACATAACGGCAAATTAATGTACAGGTACGGGAGTGAATTAAGACCTGTTAAGACTCTCGAAGTTACTCTCAAATATAAATCAAATGGTCAGATCAGGGAAAAAACTTTTCCTGTATACCGAACGCATCACGGTCCTGTTACACATATGTCCGGTGGTAAATGGGTATCCACGGCCATGATGTGGAATCCCGGCGAGTCATTACAGCAGTCCTATCTGCGTACCAAGGCTCAAAGTTACCGGGAATTAAAACAAATCCTGAATATGCGTGCAAATTCTTCAAATAACACGACCTATGCCGATGCTGATGGCAATATTGCATATTTTCACGGAAATTTCATTCCCATAAGGGATACAACTTTTGATTATTCCGCTGCAGTGGACGGCAGTGATCCTGCAACCGACTGGCAGGGGTTGCATCCGGTTGAAGAAATTATTCATGTTCTTAATCCTCCCAACGGGTGGATACAAAATTGTAACTCTACACCTTTTTTATGTTGTGGAGAAGATAGTCCGGGAAAGAGTAATTATCCATATTATATGGCGACAGAGCCGCAAAACTTCAGGGGTGTGAATGCCCTGCGGCTTTTAAACGGGAGCAGGGATCTGTCTATTGATAAACTGATTAAACTGGCTCATGATCCTTATTTGCCCGGATTTGAAAAGTTAATCTCAGGATTAATAATGGCATATGATAATTCATCTGATGTTAAAAGTTCTGATCTGGAAGGGCCTGTTAGTGAATTAAGGCAATGGGACCTGAGGACATCAGAGGGATCTGTGGCTATGTCACTGGCTCATTTTTATGGAACGTTGTACCTTAAGAAAGGTAAAATTCCTGATGGATTAAGCGAAATGGAAACAGTTAATTATTTTGGCACAGGTTCACCTTTTGAAGAACGTCTGGAAATTTTTACAGAAGCAGTAAATAAGATCAAATCTGATTTCGGGAAATGGGATACTCCCTGGGGCGAGATTAACAGGTTTCAGAGGCTGGATGGAAATATCATTCCACGCTTTGACGATTCCAAACCAAGTTTGCCGGTGAGTTTTGCTTCCGGCATATGGGGGTCTCTTGCTGCTTTTGGGATGAATGTTGAGAGTCCGGCCAGGCGGATATACGGTAATCGCGGCAATAGTTTTGTCGCTGTAGTTGAATTTGGGGAAAAGTTAAGGGCAAAAAGTGTTCTTGCAGGCGGTCAAAGCGGAGATCCCTGTTCACCTCATTTTTTTGATCAGGCACAGCGCTACGTTGAGGCTGATTTCAAAGATGTAGCCTATTACAGGGAAGATATCGAGAAAAGAGCTGAGAAGAAGTATCATCCGGGAATGCAGTGACCAGTCGCAGTATTCAGTGGCCAGTCACAGTATTCAGTGGCCAGTCGCAGTATTCAGTAGCCAGTCGCAGTATTCAGTGACCAGTCGCAGTATTCAGTAGACAGTTTTAATAATCAGTTTGCAAA
>CAZBWK010000132.1:2502-8661 GCA_964495655.1 uncultured Prolixibacteraceae bacterium
CTGCGACTGTAAACTGCGACTGTAAACTGCGACTGTAAACTGCGACTGTAAACTGCGACTGTAAACTGTCAACTCACAATCTCCACCACCAGCCCATCCTCAGTCTGACTCACCTTTGCCATCTTCTGGCCGGTCAGCCCCTTTATTGCCTTGTCCCATTTTTTGTTGCTGAGGCCTGACTGGGCCTTCAGATCGTTCAGGTCAGCAGGGGAGCGTTCCTTCAGAAGGTTTAGCACCAGTTTCTCCTCTTCGGTGAGTTCAACCGCTTTCTTTTCGGGCTTCATTTGCGGGAAGAAGAGCACATCCTGGATTGAAGGACTGTTTGTCATGATCATTGTGAGTCTGTCGATACCCATACCCATACCGGAAGTGGGTGGCATCCCGTATTCAAGAGCCCTGAGGAAATCATGGTCAATGAACATAGCTTCATCATCTCCTTTTTCCTGCAGCTTTACCTGTTCTTCGAACCGCTCTCTCTGGTCTAAGGGGTCATTAAGCTCTGAATAGGCATTGACTATCTCCTTCCCGTAAACCATCAGCTCAAAACGTTCAGTCAGTTCGGGATTGCTTCTGTGCCTTTTGGTTAACGGTGACATCTCCACCGGATAATCGATAATGAAAGCAGGTTGTATATAATGGTGTTCACATTTTTCACCAAATATTTCGTCAATCAGTTTGCCTTTTCCCATTCCGGGATCAGTCTCAATACCCAGAGTGTTACAGATCTGTCGTAATTCATCTTCAGATTTTCCCAAAATGTCAAATCCGGTATGTTCTTTTATTGAACCGGCCATTGTAACTCTGGGGTAAGGAGTTTTAAAATCAATGGTATGTTCACCGACCTGAACTTTTGTCGTTCCATGCAGTGCAAGTGCAACCCTTTCCATTATCTGTTCTGTAAAATTCATCATCCACAGATAATCTTTGTAAGCGACATAGATTTCCAGAGCTGTGAACTCAGGGTTATGTGTACGGTCCATACCCTCATTCCGGAAATCTTTGGCAAATTCGTAGACACCTTCAAATCCGCCGACAATAAGTCTTTTCAGATACAGTTCATTGGCAATGCGGAGATAGAGGGGAATATTAAGCGAGTTATGATGAGTTATGAACGGACGTGCGGCTGCTCCTCCCGGTATTGGCTGAAGGATTGGTGTTTCCACTTCAAGAAAATCATACTCATTGAACATCTCCCTGATGGTATTAACAATCTTTGTCCGCTTAATAAATACTTCTTTTATCTTTGGATTAACGATCAGGTCAACATACCTGCGCCGGTATCGCTGTTCCGGATTGGTAAATGCATCCCAGGTTTTTCCATCTTTCTCTTTCACAATGGGCAGTGGCCGCAGCGATTTATTCAGTACGATGAAATTTTTCACATTGACAGTGATCTCACCCATATGAGTGATAAAGACAGATCCTTCAACTCCGATTATATCGCCTATATCGAGAAGTTTCTTAAACACTTCATTATACATAGTTTTATCTTCTCCCGGACAAACTTCATCTCTGTTGACATATATCTGTATCCTCCCTTTATGATCCTGTAGTTCTGCAAATGACGCCTTACCCATTATCCGCCGGCTCATTATCCTTCCGGCCAGGCTGATATCCTGAAAATTATTCTCTTTTTCATTAAACTGCTCTTTGATTTCAAGAGAAGTTGCATTTATCTTAAATTCATGAGGTGGGTATGGATCTATTCCCAGTTCACGTAGTTTTTGTAATGAATTTCTCCTTATTGCCTCCTGTTCACTTAATTCGATATGGTTCATGTGGATCTATCTTGATTAAAAATTTTTGCAAAGATAATAAAAGATGTCTTTTTACTTTTTAGGTGATGCATTGTAAAATTTTCAAATATAGTACATTCTCGAATCCATTTTTTATATTTGCACAAAGGGGGGGAAAATCAGGAGGGATAAAATGGAAAAAATCTGGAATTTAAAGAAACAGGGTGACTCGAATGAGATCAAACATCTTTCAGCCGCATTGAATGTTAACATGACTATTGCGAGGCTGCTGGTGCAGAGAGGAATTAAAACATTCAATGAGGCAAAGGCTTTTTTTCGTCCCAGACTGAGTGACCTTCACGATCCGTTTTTAATGAAAGATATGGATAAGGCTGTTGGACGCCTTGAAAAGGCTATTGCCAATCAGGAAAAAGTTTTGATATACGGCGACTATGATGTCGACGGAACTACCTCGGTTGCAATGATGTACAGCTTTTTAAAATCACGCATAGAACATATTGATTATTATATACCTGACCGCTATACCGAAGGTTACGGAATCTCTCCGCAAAGCATCACGTTTGCTGCTGATGAAGGCTACTCTCTTGTTATTGCTCTGGATTGCGGAATAAAAGCGGTTGAAAAGATTTCTCATGCGAGGGAGCTGGGACTTGATTTTATTATTTGCGACCATCATAATCCTGATGCAGATTTACCGTCAGCCGCAGCCGTTCTTGATCCGAAGCGCCCTGATTGTCCATACCCCTATAAAGAACTGTCAGGCTGTGGGGTGGGTTTTAAGTTATTGCAGGCTTATTGTGAGAAAAATGCAGCCGGGCTTGAGGAGATCTATGATTTGCTTGATATGGTGGTTGTCAGTATAGCTTCCGATATTGTGCCTATTACCGGCGAAAACAGGGTTCTTGCTTATTACGGACTTAAAAAACTTAATTCAAATCCCGGGATAGGGTTGCAGACAATAATAAATTTCGCCGGAATTAATGGTAATGAGATCACGATAAGCGACATAGTCTTTAAAATCGGACCACGTCTGAATGCTTCCGGAAGGATTGAGCATGGGAAAAAATCAGTTCAGATATTGGTAGCTAAAGATGAAGATAAGTCGGATTTACTTGGTGAAGAGATTGACTCATTTAATGAAATAAGGAAAACTCTCGACAGGGACATAACCCAGGAAGCGCTCGATATGATAGCAGGCAGTGAGGAGATGCTTAATATGAACAGCACTGTGCTATATAACCGTGACTGGCATAAAGGTGTTGTGGGGATTGTTGCATCAAGGGTAACCGAACAGTATTACCGGCCTACTGTGATCCTGACTGAATCTAACGGACTGGCTACCGGTTCTGCCAGGTCAGTTAAAGATTTTGATCTTTATGAGGCAATCGGGAAGTGCAGTGATCTGTTGGAATCTTACGGAGGCCATATGTATGCAGCCGGTTTGACGCTGAAGATAGAAAATATCCCCGAATTCAGGGAAAGATTTGAAGATATAGTTACCAGGCAGCTGAAAGACCTCTCCCAAATACAGGCATTAGAGGTGGATGCAAAAATACCCCTTAGTGAGATCACACCGCGGTTTTACAGAATACTGAAGCAGTTTGAGCCTTTCGGTCCCCATAATATGACTCCGGTATTTGTTACCGAGGATGTATTCGATGCCGGCACGAGCCGTTTGGTTGGAAAAAACAGGGAACATATTAAACTGGATCTGGTAGAACCTGATGTCAACTCAGGAATTTTTCCCGGTATCGCTTTTAACCAGTCTGATAAATATGACCTTATTACCTCAGGGCTTCCCTTTGATGTGTGCTATTCAATTGCTGAAAATGAGTACAGGGGCAAGACAAGCCTTCAGCTTTTTATAAAGGATATTAAAAAACGGGATATTTTCTAATTGCGTTTATACAACTTAATTTCATTATCCCTGAATCTTCTGATAAGACGATAGTTCTCTTTGATCATCTTTTCTACCAGTTCATTTTTCCTCTCAACAACAATAAATGCCGGTTTTGCTGCGATAATGCGTTGTATCTCCCGGACAGCATTGATATTGAAAGCTTTGTGGTAATCTGAAAAGAGAAGTACAGAGTGTACAAAACGCGTGGGAGTGTTCAGGTCTAAAAGATAGTAGATGACGTGCTCATAATTAGATACATATATCTGCTCACCAGGCTTAAGGTCTTCTTCTATCAGCTCAGCAATCTCCCTGGGGTAGTCAGGATCGATAATCTCATTGTTAAAAGTAATTGCCTGGATAATTATTGTTCCTGCAATAAGAAAAGCCAAACCAGTTTTACGCGAAAAAATTTTTGAAGTTATTCTGTCAGTTCTGAAATCAGTATGGAAAAATATACCCGCAAGCAGACTGAAAGGCAACATCAGTTGTACCGTATAGTGACTGAACTCTCTTCCCGGAAGATATATCGCCACAAGAATAAAAATGATCCATAATAAAAAGAAGCAGCCTTGTCTGACCGATACAGGTTTCTCTCTCCTGGATACCACATAAAAAAACATGTAAGATATCGGAAGGAATTTGGCAGTAAAGTCAAGCAGCATAGTCAGGTATCGTGTCAGGGAGGGATTATTTCCGTAATTTGAGGGTAGTTCAAATGTGATAAAATAGAATGCATCATAATTACCTGAAAGCCAAAACCAAACATTTACAAGTCCGAAAGGAATTAAAAATCCCATACCGGCGAGGAGATACCTGAGCCAGAAAGAGACACTTTTTATTATGTTCCGGTTGCTGATTATATCAACAATGAAGAAGAACAGCATAAAGGCAGCCAGATCAAAGAGCACCAGGTATTTAATAATAAATCCGACACCTGTTATCAGTCCTCCCCAAAAGAAGTTAGCTTTACCGGGATTAAGAAAAAGCAATAACGTACTTATCGTAGTCAGATTAAAAAGCAGTTCAGTATTTGGTGACCGCCCGTGAAGAGTCCATGTAGAGGTATAGATGATATATATCAATCCTGAAGCAAAAGTTACATTTTTATTGGCGAACATTTTTTTTGACACCCCTGATATGAGATATGCAGTAATACCTACTATTATTGCAAAAACCAGTCTTTTCATGAATATTGAGCCGCCGAAAAGAAATTCCATGAATGCATAAAAGAGAAAAATGCCAACAGGTTTGGTGTCAGTGACATCTGTATAAAGTGATTTTCCGTTTAATATATCCCTTCCGATGATCATATAGGTCGATTCGTCATGGTCAAGCACACTGGGGAAAAAACTAAAAAATCTCAATAATATTGATATCAGGATGAAGAGAAACAACAGGTTATTATCAGAGAGTTGCAGTTTCATCAGAATTATTTTACTGTACAAAATTAATTTAATTCCGGGAACAGAAGAGTCCCGGGTCCATTAAATTAACAAGGTTGCCAACCACCTGTGCACCGGTTTCTCTCAGCCTTTTTTCGGATTGATGTCCGTCGGCCACAAGAATACAATTTACTTCGAGCGCTTTTGCCACTTCAAAGTCATGGTCAGTGTCGCCGATGATATATGCCCTTTTTTTATCTATGTTATGATCCCGTATAAGCTGAATCCCTTTTTCTATTTTTGAGACTGCATAGTGATCATTCAGACCTGACACTGCTTCAAAAAAATCATAAATCTCTTTTTCTTTAAGGGTTTTTACAAGCATTGTGTGTTTCATTGCCGAAAGGATGAACTGTCTTTTACCTCTCTCTCTGAAACAGTCAAGTATTTTGCGTGCATTTGAATGCAGTTTACATTCATTTATGTTGTTATGATACATCTCAATAAACTCGCCGGCCGGGACAGAAAAATCCTCCTTATCAAAATTGAAACCAATTGTACGGTAATAGTTCTCAACAGGGAAAGAGAATGCCTCTTTATATGAATTACTGGTGAGTATAGGCAGATCCCTGTTCTTCAGCATTTTGTTAATTGTTGAGATACATAGCTCAAGGTCGTTAAGCAGTGTGCCGTTCCAGTCCCATATTATCGATTCCATCATTCTCAAATATTGAGTTTATTAATTACTGGATTAGCATACATTTGAATAAAACGCTCATTAATATCACCTACGGGGTAATCAATATTTATCAATGCCTGTTCGATCATCAGTTCAAAATGTTTTTTATCGTCCGGAGTATATTTGTCACTGAACCGGGTAGACTTATTTAAAAGGTCGTAAGCAATATAATTATTTGGCCAGAGTTTATAATTTGCATAAATCTGGTCATCTATAAGCAATGCAAGTTCTTTGAGCTGATTGTTTTCGTGTTCTTTGGATTGCGTTTTTTCAAAAGATATTTCAACAGGATCGCCAAATGAAAAATGAATATGACCTTTAGGGTTGAAAATGCCCATTGACATGCTTTTCAGGTCGTCTTTATTTGTTTTTGCCAGTCCG
>CAZBWK010000133.1:0-8599 GCA_964495655.1 uncultured Prolixibacteraceae bacterium
GCAAAAAGAAAATAACTATTGAAAATGATCTTAATAATCGTAAGTTTTTCATCTGTGAAAATTTTATAATTATTTGTAAATAATTGAATTAAAAATTCGTTTCATCTGGGTATATATTAATTAAACAATTTTCAAAGGAATCATATAGCCTGCTCCGAAAACAATCGGGAAATCTGCCAATTTTTTATCATATTCGCAGGGTTCCTATTTTAACCGGGAAGCTTGTTTTATGTTGTTATAAATCAAAAAATCTTTGAATATCAACAAATTATTTTAAAATCACAATCCGTTCGCTCAAGCGAACGGCAAAGGATAAAGCATTGAACAACTAACTGCTACATCTGTGCTCTATCCATTGCCGTCGGTTTCAACCGACGGACTGCTGGATTACAGCAATTCGCACCTACCTCCTCTCATCCCCATGTTTGGCGATCCACTCCCTGGCATATTCGACAGCCTGCAGATTTTTGTTAACAAGAGGCGTACAATGAAAGATCATACCCTCAATCTCTCCCTCCTGATACAGCCTGTGTGCATAATCCAGCTGCTTGACCATAAAATCCTGGTCCAGCTCCTTCTTCCCCCCGAAATCCCACATATAGATGCCAAGAAGTGTCCGTTTATCAGGCACCAGCGAACGGTATTTCTTAAAATTATCCTCTATCTTTTGAATATCAGCACCAGTCCATATCCAGAGCGATACAACATCTATATATTGCATATAGGGCTTGATTGCAGGATGAAGCTGATGGGTATATAAAACAATGGCAAGGTCAAGGCGCCGCTTATAGGCAAGCGTCTCATCATAAAGCTGTTTTATCTCTTCCATCGAAAGAGCTGCAGGAGCAGGTTCTGTGGTATTATCCGGCATCGACCTCCCGCTGAAACGGAAGAAATCATCAAGAAAATAACCGGTAAGGTTAGGCATCGTGTCACGCAGTCCGAATACATAATCCTTCAAAGTCTTATAAGATTCGTTAGACCCCATTGAGAGAGTCCATGCAATCCGTTTCACATCATCAAACTGTTTCAGGTATTCATCACTTTCCGGAATCCCGTGCCTGATAACACAAACATTTGGAATTCCCATGTACTTAATGCCATCTGCCATACTTATCTCAGGACTCAGCGGAATATTATAAATACCGTCAGGCCCGTCATAGACTCCGGTATCATGTCCCCACATCCAGAGGTGGTCCCGTAAATTTTTCCCGTATGACTGCGGATTGCTGTCCGATGAACTGCTGCAGCCATATCCGAACGGCAGGGCGCCCCATGCCGATAATGCACCTGCCCCGGTCACAAGCGATGCGTTTTTTAAAAATTCTCTTCGGTTGATCATGGTTTTTATTTTAGTTTTTATCAATATCACAAAATTTATATGATCAGTAACCCTATTATTCCTGATGCCAGCACATAATATAATGTCGGGATAACAGTCTTCCGCAATACTATTCCCTCTTTGCCGAGAACGCCCACTGTGGCAGATGCTGCAACCACATTGTGGATAGCGATCATATTTCCGGCGGCAGCGCCCACTGCCTGCAACGAAACCATAATTATTCCCGACATTGCAAGGCTATCGGCCACAGAATGCTGGAACAGGCTGAACATCAAATTTGAAACTGTATTGCTTCCTGCAATGAAAGCTCCCAGCGCACCAATTGTTGATGCAAACATCGGATATATCCTGCCTACATTGTCAGCAACCCATGTGGCCATCATGACCGGCATACTGTGCAGTCCGATATCATTAATTCCGGAATTCATATATATACGAACCATCGGGACGGTAAAAATCAGGACAAATCCGGCATTTACAAGAGTTTTGCCTGATTCAAGGCAGGATTTTTTTATCACTCCCCATTTCATCCGGTGAATAAAAAAGGTAATTAATACAACGAACAGGAGAATGGTACCCGGAAGGTATAAGGGAGTTGTAGATGCATTGATCCCTGTTCCTAAAATCTGGTTCCAGGAGATAACCAGGGATTTAAGCAAAGAGCCAATTCCCAAATAAGGAAGTCGCGTAATTACCAGGAATATTGCCACCAGGATATAAGGAATCCAGGATAAGTATTTATTGACTGATGAATTGTTTAACTGCTCCTGAGATATTTCGATGGTGCCGAACCAGTCTTTATTCCAGGCATCAGTTGATGAAAAATCCCAGGTATCCTTTGGAATCAGAAACCGCTTCTTTGCTGCATATGTCACCACTGCCAGGCCTGTCAGCGATCCTATAAGTGAAGGAAATTCAGGGCCTATCAGGATACCGGTTAATGTGTAAGGAATTGTAAATGCAAATCCGCTAAAGAGAGCAAAAGGAAATATTGACAATCCCTCTTTCCAGGAGCGGTTTGTTCCAAAGAAACGGGTCATCATAACAATCATAAGAGTTGGGATCAATACTCCCACAATTCCGTGAATGACAGCTGAGCAAGCTCCGATATCATAAAGATAACGTTCAAAATCAATACCTTCAGATGCAAGCCTGTCAAGGAGCTCCGGATTTTCCAATCCACCGCGGACACCTATCAGGATCGGAGTGCCACAGGCTCCAAAGGTAACTGCCGTACTCTGGATCATCATTCCAAGCATTACAGCACACAGTGCCGGAAATCCCAGGGCTACCAAAAGCGGGGAAGCTATTGCCGCTGGTGTTCCAAAACCTGCAGAGCCCTCCAGGAAGGAACCAAAAAGCCAGCAAATAATTATCACCTGCACTCTTCTGTCGGGACTGATCTGCATAAAGCCCTGACGGATAGATGAAATTGCTCCGGAATATTTCAATGTGTTGAGAAGCAGAATTGCACCAAAGATTATCAGTAAAATATCAAAAGTTATAAAAAGCCCCTGTATAACTGATGCTGCGATTTCCGGCAAATCCATCTGCCATACAAAAAATGTCAATATGATAGTTATTAAGAGTACCAGTGGCATAGACCTTTTGGCAGACCATCTGAATCCTGTCAGAAATACAGCAGCTGCAAGAATTGGCAAAAAAGCTATTGCTGTCAGAAAACCTGAATTCATATATTAACATTTTTGAACAGGGTATAAATTACCCGCATGCTGTTTAAATTTGATTTATCCGACTAAAAGTAACAGTTTTTTACTACTTATAAAAGATGTGATGTTATATTTAAAATAAAAGTTTGTTTGCTTTATTAATGGAAGATTACAGTTAATCCTGTTGCCCCGTGAGCCCCGTAAACCAAGCTCTGTTCTATATCTGCTGTTTTGGAAGGGCCGGAAATGAACATGCCGAAACCATTGTAATTATTTCCAATCAGTTTATATGCTTCATGCATATTGCTGACCATATTATTGGAATCTAAAAGTATGATAAGTCTTGTTGATATGAAGGGGATTAACCTGTTTGGAAAATTTGAATCGTCAACCCATATTCCTCCGTTTTCTGCTACACCAAACTGACCGCTAAGGATGACAGTACCAAGCAGGTTAAGTTTATCTTTTGAACAATCAGAAAGATAATCATCACAATTATGCTTTTTTGTAAAATCAACAGCATTCGGATAATTTTCGTCCATAAACTTCTCCAACTCTTTTTGATCTATAATACCCAATTCCTTATAATCAGCCCCTGCCTGTTTAAGACTCAGCTTCATGGCCTTTTGCAGATCTTTTATGTCCTCTTGGCTGACAAGATCAGTAGCTTCTGGTAATGGGATTAGTTCCGGGATATTATTTCTTATTGATTCCAGTATTTTATCTCTGTCCATTTTGTAACCTGTTTTTTTTATACCATTGTTTGAACGACAATTCAGGAACCTCCGGCAATTCCCTTTCCCTTCCCCATACATTTATTCTGTTGTAAACCAGCTTAGACGGCATATTTTTCACTGCCCACCTGGCCATTTTACCTACAAAGTCATATCTTCCGGCTGATGCCAAGATCTTTCCTGCAATTTTTAAAGAAACCTTTTTTACAGGTGAGAGAAGTTTTTTATCATAAATATCCTGTCTCCACCTGTACAGTTGTTCCTGGATATCTATTTTAACCGGGCATACATCACTGCATGAACCACACAAAGAAGATGCAAAAGGCAGGTCCTGGAAATAACCGGAGTTAATATGAGGGGAAAGGATTGAACCTATCGGCCCGGGGATTACATATCTGTAGCTGTAACCTCCGCTTCTTCTGTATACAGGGCATGTATTCATACATGCCCCGCACCGGATACATTTCAGTGAGTTTCTGTATTTATCATTTGCCAGTCGTTCAGACCTGCCGTTGTCTACTATTATAATATGCATCTCCCCTCCCGGCTTTGGGCTAATGTAGTGTGACGTATATGTAGTAATTGCCTGACCTGTGGCACTCCTGGCAAGGAGCCTCAAAAAAACTGAAAGCTCATTGTTCCCAGGTATGACCTTTTCGATGCCCATACAATGTATCTGAACAGGGGCAGAGTGTACTCCCATATCGGCGTTGCCCTCATTTGTGCAGACAACCACTGCACCGGTTTCAGCTACTGCAAAATTCACCCCTGTTATTGCCACTTCTGACTCCAGAAATTTTGCCCTTAAATGCCCTCTTGCCGCTTTTGTAAGATATCCGGGGTCTGTATTGCCTTTTTGGGTATTAAGCTTGTCATGAAAAAGTTCTGATATTTCCTCTTTTTTTAAGTGGATCGCCGGAAGGACAATATGACTGGGAGGTTCTTCCCTTAACTGTATTATCCGTTCACCCAGGTCAGTATCCACAACCCCGATGCCCTGCTTTGCCAGGAAAGGATTCATCCCGCACTCTTCAGTGAGCATAGATTTACTTTTGACAATCTTTGAGGCTTTATTTTCATTTATTATATTCAGGACAATCTCGTTGAAACTTTTTGCATCACTTGCCCAGTGGACTTTAGCGCCATTATTTGTTGCATTTTTCTCAAACTGCTCCAGGAATTTGTCAAGTTGTGACAAGGTCGATTCCTTTATCATCGAGGCTTTATCCCTCAGGCTTTCCCATTCAGAAACCGCTACTACTGCCTTGTCTCTTTTTTCGCGTACCATCCAAAGGGTCTGGTCGTGCCATCCGGCACGCTGCCGGTCATTTAGAAATTGCGATGCACTATCTGAATGACTTGTCATAACCGGTTGCTGTTTAAAATTTCTGCGACATGTACTACTTTCAAATTCAATTTTTGCCTGCGGATGATCCCCTCCATGTGCATCAGGCATGACATGTCAGTAGCTGTAATTATCTCTGCTCCGTTGCGCATGTGGTCACTAACCCTGTCTTTACCCATTTTTGCCGATACATCAGGTTCAAATATTGAAAATGTCCCTCCAAACCCGCAGCATTCATCCTCCCTGTCGAGCTTAATAATTTCGATGCCTTTAGCTTTTTCAAGAAGACTGTGTACTTTGGAATAGCTCTTTGCTATAATTTCTGAAGGCTTTCCCAGTTTAAGTCCGCGGAGCCCGTGACAACTTTGGTGGATACCAACCTTAAAGGGATATTCGATCTTCAAATCATCTATCTTTAATATATCAGTTATGAACTCACATAATTCATAAATGTTTTGCCGCACCTTTATAACCTGTTTTGTCTGCTGTAAAATATCGTAATGCTCTTTAACGTGATAAACACAACTTGCTGACGGAGAGACAATATAATCAAAACCGCTAAAATTATTGACAAAATTCTGATACGTTTTTAAAGCTTCCTTTTCGGCTCCACTGTTGGCAAGAGGCTGGCCGCAACAGGTTTGCCTGAGCGGATAAGAGATATTAAGCCCCAGCTTCTCCAACAGCTCAAGAGTTGCAACACCCACCTGAGGATAAAACTGGTCAATATAACAGGGGATGAAGAGGGCGATTTTTTGGTTAAGCAATTTTGTCATTAGTTAAAAATAAATTGGTTGTTGAAGGAAAATATTATCAATTTTTTGCTATCCTAAATTAGATGTTCAAATTTATTTTTCAATTTTTATCCTCCAATTGTGGGGATTATTACATTTATATCCTGATGAAAATTCGATTTTTAAATAAATACCAAAGTAAAATCCATTTTAAAACAATATCTCCTAATATAATAACCCACCCCCCCAGAAGAATTCCAACCAACCCAAAATAAATGTAGTTGTATAGCTAAAATTGATAAAACGGTTTACCATGAAAATTGTAAGGGCATTCATACCCATAATTTTAAAAAAATAGGATACATACACAAATATACCTTTCTTCCATTTCAAAACATCAATAAAATAATAAATAAAAGCCAAGAGCAAAAAACTTATTCCAGAAGTAAACAAATTAAGAGTCACAGTCCATGCCCTTCTTACGATCGGATAATAAGGGGAAAAGGCAATACCAAGAATCATTAGGGTTGCTCCAATATAAATCAGGATCAGTGTTTTTCTTCTATTGGCAGGAGTTCCATCACGAAGTATATTGCCTGCTATACCTCCTATCATTATTGCCGATGCAGCAGAAACAGCTCCTAAAATACCGTGTGAATCCCATGTACCATAGGTCATACGCCCAGGTATGATTGCCCTGTCTATTAACGCTTTGACTGTCCCCTCCGGTTCAGACAGAGGAGTTATACCAACACCTAATAAAGGGACAATTAACTGTATTATTGCTATAATGCTCATAATACCTAATACCCACATTACTCTCATCTTAAGTGTTCTGGTAAATAAAAAAATGCTTGCAGCAATCATATATGCCAGTCCTATATGACCAAGTACACTCGTGTACTTTAAATTAACAAAGTCACCTTTTAAAGCACCGTTATAAATGATTCCAAGCAAAATAAGAATAATTCCTCTTTTTAATATTTTTTTTAAGAGTGTACCTCTACTAATACCTTTCTGAATTTTTGATAATATAGAATAGGGTATTGTCACCCCGGTACAAAACATAAACAATGGCATGATAAGGTCCAAAAAATGAAACCCTTCCCATTTTACATGAATCATTTGATCTGCCAAAAAACTTAGCCATTTATATTCAGCACCTCCAGCAATTGAACGAATTAATGCCCCACCGCCAACAATCCAAAACATGTCAAAACCTCGGAGTATATCGAGTGATGCCAATCGGCTGGTTTGATCTAATCTTAATTTATCCATAATAATCATATTTAATGTTTAACATGCTTTCAAAATTATTACACAAAAAATAGTTTTTTTAGCTGTCTAATCGCAGATAATGTTAATTTTTCTCCTGACCCTTTTTTATATAATGTAATTCCCGGAGTAGTTTCATAACCAGTAACCATAGGAGTAAAACCCTTTGGTCCCTGAGTAAAGGAAACTTCAGTAGGAAAATATTTTTTTGCATCATTTGACAAACCAAAAACCAAAGTATTCTTACATGGTGAAGCCGACTTAATTTCCATTCCAAACTCACAAAACATCTCACCAGGCAAGCCAACAATGGCAACATCCCCTATTCTGACCACCATCACTTCAGCTTCATCAACAACATCTTGTTCTTTTTACATTCTTATCCAGTTAACAGCAAATTCAGCATCAGGCCTCCCATCAGGCTGAAGAGGAGGCATACCTTCCTTTTCTACTCTTTTCATCGCCTGTTTTGCCCATTCTAATTGATCATTTGTAATCTGTATTCTTTTTAAAGGTACCATCTCCTTTGAAACAGAAATTATTTCGCTGTCAACAACTAATTGGTTGTTCATCGCATCTACTGCGGCAACTCCCAGCATATATCCAATACGTTGACACTCCTGAAATGTATTTAAAAAACCTACCTTGTAATCAACCTGGGTTACATTCCCGCAACAGCCATTGAAAAATAACGTAATAAATTCTTCTCCCTTTATCTTTTTTAAAGCTTCAGAAATATATCCCGGATAGTCTGCAGAATACAACCAGTTATTGCTTGTCAACGTAGTAGCATGACAACCAAAATTAACAAGAATACTAACCGAGTTTTCCTGTTGCTCAACTGAAAGAGTAATTAATTCCGGATCTACTGGTCCCAATGGCCTGATTACATAATTAGAAGGAAGCTTTTCCCAGCACATATGTGTTGTGCCGTCTGAACATTTCAACCGACGGTTAAACGAAACCCTGTTCTCAGTGGAGCTGCCAACAGTCAGAATAGATGGCTTTAATTGCTTATTAGCAATAATAACAGCATCAGCGGCCCTTTTTAAATACTCTATCCCCTTTGGAGCATTTATATCCGAAGAAGGTCCGCTGTGAGTGTGGGTTGCATGAATCAAAATATTCTCAGGTTTAATATCAGTTTTAGATGAAATATAAGTACGCATCATCATTACCGATTCCCTGAAAAGCTTGCATATATCTACTGTTAAAAGCGCTACTTTATTACCTTTTGAATCTGAAACCACCAGAGCTTTTGCACAGAGAGGATCATTCTCACCCCTGGATGCATAATCATCACCCCTATAATTACCCACCAGATCTAATCCTATATCGGGACAATATCTTGTCTTAGCAATACCTATCATAATTTTTTAATCTACATTATTATTGAATTCAGAGACTGTCTCAATTTTATTTGTCATATTTCACCTATCATCATCATACCGGATACTATTTCTTAATTTCTGTCAGCTCACTATTCCCTTTTGGACCTA
>CAZBWK010000134.1:0-8453 GCA_964495655.1 uncultured Prolixibacteraceae bacterium
AATGTAATTCAGGTCTGTTTCGATGCCGGATAACCTATTCCGGCAAAATTGAAAAGATTGAATTCCTGCCTCATCACTACCGGCAAATTAAAAGTCTGAAACTGGTTGAGGATGATCAGATCGATTACCACTATAAATTTGCTGACAGGCAGCACCTGGAGAAATTATTTGAATGTCGTGGCGACTCCGATGATATCCTGATCGTAAAAAAGGGTTGTGTCACCGACAGCTTTACAGCAAATGTGATCTTTTTCGATGGCAGCCGCTGGTGGACTTCCGACACGCCCCTATTGGCTGGTACCATGCGCGCAAAACTGCTGGCGGAGGGGAAAATATCTGCATGCCGGATTACTGCTGATGACCTGGGTAAATATCTTTTCGCGGGACTTATAAATGCTATGCAGGATATTGATGATATGCCGGTGATCGCAATTGACTGTATTCGATAAAAAACTGAATGCAAAATTATTATTCTTTAAAAGGTTTAACTTTGACAAAAAAAACCTATGTTACTTCAAATTGCTCTATGGCTATCCATGCTGCTTCAGATTGTGGCAGCAATAGTTGCTGTCAGCCTGATCAAAAGGACACGCTATAATGTCTCATGGATCCTTATCTCTGCCGGATTTGTCCTGATGGCTTTCCGCCGGCTGTTTGAGGTTTCAAGCCTGTTCTGGGATACTCAAATTATATCAAAGGAGGATATAAATACCTGGGTTGGTATAATAATCTCATTTCTGATGCTGGTTGGCCTTATATTCATCCGGCAGATATTTAACCTGCAGGATCGCGTTGATGAGTTGAGAAAAATTAGCGAAACCCGCCTGCTTGCCGCTGTTATTAAGGGTGAAGAAAAGGCGAGGCAGGCTATCGCACGCGACCTGCACGACGGATTGGGGCCGCTGCTTTCGTCAATAAAAATGATAATCAGTGCTGCTGATGTCGAAAAGATCGACCCTGACAACAGGAAAATTATTGAGAAATCGTGCGAGGCGGCTGATGAAGCTATACTGACGCTGAAGGAGATATCCAACCACCTGAGCCCTCACCTGCTGAAAAATTACGGACTCACAAAAGCTCTCGAGAGATTCGCCCGGCAACTTGCAGAGAACAGGCCGGTAAAATTCAGTATGGATACCAATATTGAAGGGAAACGATATTTTTACGACCTGGAGATAAATCTTTACCGTATTATTACCGAACTTATGAATAACAGCCTCCAACATGGAGATCCTGGAATGATCAATCTGAAAATTTTCGAGAAATCCTCTTTTATCAGGGTTGAATACACTGATGACGGAAAGGGTTTTAACCTGGATGAAATTTACGCGGAGAGCCCGCAAAGAGGAATGGGTATCGAAAATATAAGGTCGCGGGTTAAGTCACTGGATGGTTATCTTTATATCGATACCGCACCTGACAATGGTTTTTCTATTTTTATTCATGTACCACTGCAATGAAGAAACTTAAAATATACCTGGTCGACGACCACTCTCTCTTCAGGGAGGGACTGAGGTTTTTACTTTCTAACCTCGATTTTATTGAAACGATCTATGAGGCCGAAAACGGAGAGCAGTTTATAGCAGGATTAAAGGAAAATCCTGCTGATATCGCTCTTCTGGATATTGAAATGCCTGTAATGAACGGCGTGGAAGCTGCTAAGTCTGCATTGAAACTTTTCCCTGAATTGAAAATAATAGCTCTCTCTATGTACTCGGAAGAGAATTATTATGTGAGTATGATCGATGCAGGGGCATCGGGTTTTCTGCTGAAGAATTCAAAATTCAGCGAGGTAAAAAAGGCTGTTTTAAATGTGTGGGAAGGGAGGAGCTATTTTTCGCCTGAGATCGTGCAGTCTGTTATATCCCGTTTTTCGAATGAAAGAGACCGGCCGGGAAAATCTGATAATATTGATATTACTAACCGCGAGATGGAAATCCTGGAATTTATCTGTAAGGGATTATCAAATGCAGAGATTGCTGATAAAATCTCTATCAGCAAAAGAACTGTCGATAAACACCGCGAGAACCTTCTCCTGAAGACAGGATCTAAAAATACTGCCAGCCTGGTGATCTTTGCTATAAAACACGGGTACTTCGAGGTCTGAACATGCCTGATACGTATAAAAACGTATTCTCTTTTACGCTTTTTAGCGGTTTTATGACTGCTTTTCTGCCGGTATATTTGCCAAAAAAAGATGATAAACAGTATTTCTATTCTGCCCGGTAAAAACCGGGATGGCTCAAATGAGAAGTTTGAACGGATTGATATTTATAAAGGTGAAATTGCAGGAATCGTAGGACCGACTGGCAGCGGTAAAAGTGCACTGATTGAAGATATTGAACAGCTCGCCCAGTCTGATACCACTACTCACCGGAAAGTATTGATCAATAATATGGTTCCTGATGCCGGACTCCGTTACGATCCTAAAAAGAAACTGATTGCCCAGCTTTCGCAAAATATGAATTTCCTGGCCGATATGAGTGTGGAGGATTTTCTAAAACTTCACCTGAAGTGCAGAGGTAAAGATCAGAAACTGTATGAAAAGGTGATCTGTTATGCTAACCAACTGACGGGCGAACCAATATCTAAAGTAACTAACCTGACTGTCCTGAGCGGCGGACAAAGCCGGGCGCTGATGGTGGCCGATGTGGCTTTTGTGAGCGATTCCCCGGTGGTCCTGATCGATGAGATTGAAAATGCGGGAATCAAAAAACATGAGGCTATGGAGCTGCTGTCGGGAAGCGGAAAAATTATCCTGGTGGTTACTCATGACCCGCTGCTGGCACTGGCAACACAACGAAGGATTGTTATGAAAAACGGGGGTATTGAAAAAATTCTTGAAACCACAACTGATGAGTCTGCACTGTGTGTTGAACTGAACCAGATAGACAGAGAACTTTTTAAGATCCGCGAAATGGTGCGGGCAGGTACAGAAATCAATGCAGGAGAGATTCTCGCAGGATCTGTGATCACTGCGGCAGGCGGTTTTTAATGATCTCATTGAATTCTTTGCTCCGTTCGCTCAAGCGAACGGCAAAGGATAAAGCTCTGAACCGGCAGGCTGCATCATATCTTCCTTATCCCTTGCCGTCGGTTTATACCGACGGATGCTCAATCCTGCACCAACCTGTTCTTTGCCTTATCCCTTGCCGTCGGCTTCAGCCGGCGGATGACCGGATTGTTTCAGATAACTAATAAAATCATAAAATGAGGAAAAAAATACCATTATGAAACGAGCATGTAAAATATTTACACCCAAGGTGATGATTAAAATTGCGAGTTCCATATGATACCTTTGAAAATAATAAATTTTAATCATATGAATATAATAATAGTCGCAGGCACCCCCGGCTCCGGAAAAACTGCAGTGTTATTAAATACTGTAAAACACCTGAAAGAACAGGGAAGAAAGGTATCTGTAGTAAAAATAGATTGTCTCTATACCGAAGACCACATCAGGTTTCGAAAAACAGGCATCCCCACACTGCTGGGACTTGCAAAAGATATGTGCCCCGATCATTTCACTGTTTTCAATTTGGGCGGGATGATTGACTTTGCATACCAAAACTGTTCCGATACTCTTATTATTGAAACGGCAGGGCTATGTCACCGCTGTGCCCCTTATACGGAAGGCAGCCTGGGGGTTTGTGTGATCGATGCAACTACAGGCCCTAACACCCCTCTTAAGGTGGGGCCTTTTTTAAGTACTGCAGATATTGTGGCTATTACTAAAGGTGATATTATTTCCCAGGCCGAAAGAGAGATCTTCCGCGAGAGAGTGCTGGAAATGAATTCCGGCTGCAGAATAATTGAAATAAACGGATTGACAGGGAAAGGGGCAGCCGAACTGGCATCCTGCTTCTGCAGAGAGCTGTCTTTCGACTATTCCAATGAAAAACTCAGGCATAACGCTCCTTTTGCTATCTGTACCCTCTGTGTGGGTGAAAAACGCATCAATAAAGAACATCACAGGGGAGTGCTAAGACATATTAGCGGAGTTGAGGAGTATATCGGAGAATGAAGTGATCGTATTATGAAACGAGTTTGATTGTAAAATCACCTAAGAGCATGATTGAAATTTTCTTGTGAGAATGAGGAACGAACGGTTCCATATGTTCTCAAATGTTTAATAAAATTATATTCAGATGAAACGAGCATGTTCTTTTTTAATCAAAAAATAACACAAAAAAATATGATTAAAATAAGAATATGCGAGAGTGAGGAACGAACGGTTCCATATGTTCTTAAATTTTTAATTAGTTTATTTTCAAATAATTATAAAATTTTAAACAGATGAAAAAAAATAATGATATACTACAACTACTCCCTGGTTTTAACTGTGGTGTTTGTGGTTATCCAAACTGCGAAAGCTTTGCATCAGCCCTCCGTGAAGGTCTTACCGGATTGAATAAATGCAGGGTTCTCGAACAGGACAGGTATAAAAAGAACCGCATTGAATTAGAAAGGCTTGATCTGTCGTTGAAACAGACTAACGAATGCACCGGACTGATCGATCACTGCAAGGCGGATTTCAGACTTTATCCGCTGCCCGGCGAAATATCCTGCAGGGAAACTTTAGTTAGTTTTTCTCCTGTAAAGCCGGAAAAAAATATGACTGTACGATATCGTCCCCTGGGTTGCCCGATTATTCATTTTGCCAGGATAATAACTGTTAAGCACGGACTGCCTGATGTTTGGGTAACCGGTCCCGGCAGAGCGGGAAATGATGAAATAACCGACTTAGGTATATGCATGATCCTGTCATTTCAGGGGGTCATCGACGGTAAAATGCCTGAGGTGGGACAAACAGTGAAGTTCCTGCCGGGACACTGCATGATGGGTAAGGTCCATTCGGGTGTGATTGTACATCTGGAGGATAATAAAGCAAGGATCGATTGCATTGACCTGAAAATATGGGAGCATGCAAATAAGTCTGAATACTAAAAAATATATGGACAGATTACAGGCAGCTAAATACCGGTTTCCCATTAATACTCTTTCAATTTGATCACTGAGTTTTGTATAAAAAGTAAAATTTTTGTTGATCAAGTCCTCAAATTTTTATATATACCCTTATACCAGATTTTTACAAATTTCACATACATTGAACACTCCGAAAAAAATGTTTTGATGTCCATAATATGTCCATATTTTGTGTCAAAATATTTATCTTAATTACCCTATAATTGTCCGGTAAGTTTTGAAATGTTCAAATAATTCATTATATTTTGAATTATGGATGGCTGACAAATTTTTTATCAAACAAATATTTCAACTCATAAAAATATTATGAAGGTTACTTTAATTATTGGAGGAGAGCCGTTTGAGTGTATGCCATTTTCGGAAGAAGCTTTTTATGAAAGTGATGCTGTGTTTGCAATTATTTCCATAAAAGGAGGAGGCAACTGGAAAGTTATTGGTGTTTTTAATAACCAGATTATGTCGCAGGAAGGTAACGGAATTGTCTGTCAAAAGAGATACTGGCAGAACAGATGCCAAAACAGTAATATCTGGGTGGGAACGTATAAAATGCCGGCTGACAAATTCACTGATAAGGACAGGTCTGATTTTCAAAAAATGCTTCTTAAGACATATGAACTATAGTCAATAAACTTTACTTCCACTTCATCATAGTTATCCCTGCTGTTGCTTTTCAGTCTTTAAATGTGTAGCTGTTAAGAATAAATAAAATCAATGGTGACATTCAAAAACTGATTTGGGAATCAATCCATTTTTTATCTTTGGGGCAGAAATAATTATGATGATAATTCTCTTCAATACAATCGATACCACGCTGCCGTTAACCAATCCGGTAATAAAATTTTTAGTTATACTGCTGATCATCCTCTTTACCCCTATATTACTGAACAGGGTGAAAATACCGCACCTGCTCGGATTGATAATTGCCGGCGCCGTTATAGGCCCGCACGGTTTTAACCTGATGACACGAGATAGTAGTATAATTCTGTCGGGCACTGCAGGACTACTTTATATTATGTTTCTTGCCGGACTGGAAATTGATATGAACGATTTCAGGAAAAATGCCGGTAAAAGCACTCTGCTGGGTTTGTACGGCTTTTTTATACCAATGATACTGGGAACCCTGGCCGGACTTTTTGTTCTGAAATATTGCCTTTTAACGTCAATCCTGATGGCCAGCATGTTCTCTTCACATACACTGATCACCTACCCTATTGTCAGTAAACTGGGTATCATAAAAAATAAAGCGGTTAATATCACTGTCGGAAGCACATTGATTACTAACGTGCTGGCTCTCCTCGTGCTGGCGGTGGTGGTGGGAATGACTTCTGATAATATCGACAATTACTTTGCACTGCGGCTGTCACTCTCCTTTTTGGCTTTCTCGTCTGTAATTATGCTGGTTTTTCCGGTTGTCGCCAGGTGGTTTTTTAAACGGTATGATGATAATGTGCTGCAATATGTGTTTGTGCTGGTAATGGTTTTCCTGGGGGCGGTCATCTCAGAAATTGCAGGTATTGAGGGAATAATAGGGGCGTTTCTGGCCGGACTGGCTCTTAATAAGCTGATCCCCCGCACCTCTCCTCTGATGAACCGTATAGATTTTGTTGGCAATGCTATTTTTATCCCTTTCTTTTTGCTTAGTGTGGGTATGCTGATAGATCACAGGGCTTTTATTAATGACTTTGAAACTATGTTCGTGGCTATCACTATGTCGGTTATCGCTACGATCGGCAAATATATCCCTGCCTGGATCATACAGAAAAGTTTCCGGTTCTCTGTTGATCAGCGCAGGCTGATTTTCGGACTCAGCAATGCCCAGGCTGCTGCAACCCTGGCTGCTGTTCTGGTGGGCTATAACGTGATACTGGATGTAACCCCTGATGGCGAACCGGTAAGATTGCTCAGCGAAAGCATTCTTAATGGAACAATAATCATGATACTGGTAACCTGCACTATCGCTTCATTCGAGACCCAAAAGGGTGCACAAAATATTGCACGAGACGAAAACAGGGATATCGAAGATGAAAAGAGCGATCCGGATGAGAAAATTCTTATACCCCTGAGTAATCCGGAAACTGTCGATGAACTTATAAATTTAAGTACGGTGATCAGATCGCAAAAAAATAAAAAGGGACTATTTGCACTGACAATTATAAATAATAACCTCCCTGAACCTGACTCAGGCAAACAGGCAAAAAAAATACTCGAAAAGGCTGCTATCACTGCTTCCTCGACCGATATACACCTTACTCAGCTGCTTAGATATGACCTGAATATTGTTAATGGCATTACCAGCGTTATCAGAGAGCATAATATAACTGACCTGGTGCTCGGACTCCATGTCAAAAAGGGTATCTCCGAGTCTTTTCTCGGAAACCTCACTGAAGGGATCCTGGAGAAAAGCAATACAACAACCCTGGTGTATAAACCGGCTCAGCCTCTTTCAACTATTAAAAGATACTTTATCGTAATGCCCGAAAATACTGAAAAGGAGGTGGGATTCCCTTTCTGGCTTCTTAAAGTCTGGAATATTTCCAGAAATACGGGGGCTAAACTTCTGTTTTACGGCGCTGAACAAACTCTTAGTGTGATCAGGGAGATTCATTCAAAACACCCTGTTGATGCTGAATTTTTTACTTTCGACGACTGGAATGATTTTCTTATCCTCTCAAGAGATATCAGGCTGGATGATATGCTTATTATTGTCCTTAGCAGAAAGAGCAAAATCTCTTACCATACTAATATGGCCAATGTGCCTAAATATCTGAATAAATATTTTCGCGGTAACAGCTATATCCTTATATACCCCGTCCAGATAGGTGTCGGCCATGTGAAAAAATTCGACCTTAACTACCCTTCCCTCCTGGAACCTATCGAAAAGCTGGATGAAATCGGGAAAACTATTATTAACCTGCTGAATCGGAAAAAATGAATTGGGACAGAACTCTCCTGAGCTGAATTAACATATATTATTTTCATTTGTTAATTATATAGATTTTTGATATTGTTCACTATTATTGTGGAATTAATTATTGTTATAATGAGTTTGTCACTTATAAAAAAGAGGGTTCGCAGTTCTGTTTATTCAATACACCGGAAATCCAATGTTTTTTTCCTGTTGCTGTTTTTGAGTCAGTTTTTTATTAATCAAAAAGTTCTCATAGCACAGGTTAATAATGAAAATCAGGACAAGGCTCCCTATGTTTATGTCGATTGCAGACGTTGCGATTACGATTTTATCCGTTCTGAAATTACTTTTGTCAACTATGTACGTGATCAGGAACTGGCCGATATACATGTATTTGTTACTGATAAAGAGACCGGCGGCCGGGGTATGGAGTACGAGTTTACATTTATCGGACGCAATGACTTTGAAGGTAATGAATATACTTTAAAACATCATGTCGACAGAAATGCAACTATCGATGAACACCGTGAATATTTAAAGAAGTACCTGACAATGGGAT
>CAZBWK010000135.1:0-8322 GCA_964495655.1 uncultured Prolixibacteraceae bacterium
CAAATTTTTAATTAAATTATTTACAAGTAATTATAAAATTTTAAACGAATGAAAATCCATAAAGCAGGAATTATCATGAATGGGGTTACAGGGCGCATGGGGACTAACCAGCACCTGATGCGTTCAATTGTGGAAATAATCAGACAGGGTGGTGTTAAAATCAGTGAGTCTGAATATATTATGCCTGATCCCATTCTGGTGGGAAGAAATGAATTTAAGCTTAAAAGACTGGCTGAAATGTCAGGGGTCTCAAAATGGACAACTAATGTTGATGTGGCGCTTAATGACCCTGATTATCAAATCTATTTTGATGCACAGACTACCGGACAAAGAGCTGAGGCAATAAAGAATGCCGTAAAAGCCGGAAAGCATATCTATTGCGAGAAACCAACAGCCACAAATACTAAAACTGCCCTGGAACTGTATAAAATTTGCGAAGAGGCGGGGGTAAAACACGGGGTGGTGCAGGATAAGTTATGGCTGCCGGGACTCATAAAGCTTAAAAGGCTGATTGAAAATGATTTTTTCGGAAAGATACTCTCGGTTCGCGGAGAGTTCGGATACTGGGTTTTCGAAGGACACTCTGTGCCTGCACAACGGCCGAGCTGGAACTACCGGAAGGAAGATGATGGCGGAATAATATCAGATATGCTGTGCCACTGGAGGTATGTCCTTGATAATCTCTTCGGAAAAGTAAAAGGCCTGTTCTGCCTTGGCGCAACCCATATACCTGAAAGAATCGATGAACAGGGACAACCATATCTGTGTACGGCTGATGATGCGGCTTATGCCACTTTTGAACTGGAAGGAGGTATCATAGCTCATTTTAACTCATCATGGGCCACACGGGTAAGGCGTGATGACCTGCTCACTATACAGGTTGACGGGACTAAGGGGTCTGCTGTTGCGGGACTGCGTGAGTGCAGGTCCCAGCATTACGGGAATACTCCCAAGCCTGTATGGAACCCTGACATTGCTCAGCCTGTCGATTTTTATGAGAACTGGAACAGGGTGCCTGACCAGGAAATTTTCGAAAATGCTTTTAAAGCTGAATGGGAACTTTTTTTGAAACATGTAGTTAAAAATGAGCCTTTCCCGTGGGATCTTAAAGAAGGTGCCAAAGGGGTACAACTCGCAGAAAAGGGATTTGAAAGCTGGCTGACAAAAAAATGGGTGGAAATACCTGAATTATAATTTTTACATGTTTACCGGAATATTTAATGCCATAAGAAGCGAGCCTCTTTGTCAAATAACACAACTGTATGATTAACACATTTGCCAGCAGGCTATATGATACCTTTAAAATAATTAATTTTACTCATTTGAAATATCCGGCAAATATTGAATTAAATCACTGACTATGGATGAAAAAAAGATAACATTAACCAATGCTAAAGGCCTCTCTGTCCTGATAACAGGCGGGTCCCGGGGAATCGGCCTCGGAATTGCCAGGGAACTTTCGAATGCAGGTTATAAGATTGCTATTAATGGCGTCAGGGATCCCTTACAGGTTGATCCTGTTATAAATGAGTTAAAGAAAACGGGGGGAGAAATTTTTTATATCCGGGGGGATATCTCAAAAAAAGAGGACCGGCTAAAAATATTCAACGAAACAATAGCAAAATTCGGAGAACTGAATATCCTTATTAACAATGCGGGTGTTGCTCCCCGGGAGAGATTGGATATTCTTGAAGCTAAGGAAGAGATGTTTGATGAGGTTATGGGAATAAACCTGAAAGGCCCCTATTTCCTTACTCAACTGTTTGCTAATCATATGATAGAGATCAAAAAATCAAATCCTGATTTTTTCTGTAGTATAATTAATGTTACCTCTGTTTCTGCCACGTTAGTTTCTGTGAACCGGGGTGAATATTGTATTTCAAAAGCCGGACTGGCAATGGCAACGAAATTATGGGCAGTCAGGCTGGGGGAATTTGATATCCCTGTTTATGAAATAAGGCCGGGAGTAGTTAAAACTGACATGACTGCAGCAGCAACCGATAAATATAACCGTCTTTTTGAAGAGGGTATAAATATTCAAAAACGGTGGGGAACACCAGAAGATGTAGGTAAAGCTGCCCTTGCTTTGGTACAGGGGTTGATGCCATATTCTACGGGACAGGTAATTTCGGTTGACGGCGGTATGACAATAAAAACACTATGATACGTAATTGGAGTGGAGTGAAATAGGGACATTGGTAAAAAGCCCCGGGTCTTTCATTGACCCGTAATTTCGTTATAGATATTTTTCTCTACAAGATCACTCCATTTATCAATGATTTTCCTCCACATGTAACCCGGTTTGCCATCTCCAATATAAATACCATTTATTTTCACAACGGGACCAAGACAATAAGGAGTTGTAGGCAACCACGCTTCATCAGCGTTAATCGCATCAAAAATCTGAATATCATCTTCCTGAAAAGGAATATTTAAATCCTGAAGTAATTCAGTCAATACCTGCAAACTAATGCCCCGGAGGATATTTTTTTTCCTTGGAGAGATCACAACTCCGTCCTTGTATATTACAAAATTAGATCCTCCTGTCTCAGCAATATTTCCGTCTGTATCGAGGAATAGAGGCACTGCCTTTGGATCTGCCAGATGTGCTTCATGCTCACCTATCCACATATGTAAACGATTCCGGTTTTTTATTTTTGATGAGAGGCATTCCGGAGGCCAGTGACGAATTGACGGGATTACACAATGTATTCCTTCTGTGAAATAATTGTGCCATAAAGAAAAAGGTAAAGTAAAAGTGTGTTGCACATATGTTGGTGACATTTTTCCGGGAGTACCGGCTGAACCTGCATATATAAGATTTTCTCCTGCCGTCATATAGTAAACCAAAGACAATTCTTCTTCAGATTTGATAAGTTCCAAATTATGCTCTAAAACCCTGTAGGATATATCAATAGTTTCCTCAATAGAAACAGGAGGTTCAATACAAGCGTATTTACACGATCTGTAAAATCGCTCAACATGATCTTTAATACGAAATGGTTTGTGATTAAAAGTACGAAGCATATCTGTAACAGCAGCTCCTATCACTATACCCATATCATAAATGGATAATTTACATTCATTTGCCGGTATTAATTCTCCATTTAAGTAAGCAATATGTTTATCCATATGTTTAAAATTTTAAGTGGTTTATCCATTTCTGTGTAACCCTGTAAGATTGTAATAGCTTCATGATCAGAAATATTTTTATTCCCTGATTTTTTATTCCCTGTTTATTTGACAAGGTCATTAATAAATTTGTAAATTGCAATTGTTTTAATAACTAATTGATTATTTTATTTTTATGAAAAAAACAGCTTACACCCACAAAAAATTCATGCAAGTATTTTTCCTGTTTTCATTATTAATATTCAGCAGTTGTGCTTTATTCAGGAAAGATAAAATTGTTTTTGAAAATGATCATCTGAAATATGAGATTCAAAAAGACGGAAAGAACCTCCGGTTTATTGATAAAAACAGTGGTACTGACTATCTGAGTGGTGACACTTTATCATATTTTGCTTCAATAATGCAGAATAATCAAAAATTTGATGTGACAAATGTTACTCAGGAGAATAATATCCTGAAACTTGAATTTGGCGATTCGCAGGTGATTGCAGAGGTGGAGATTACAAAAAAACCGGATCATTTTACTGTTAAAGTACTATCTGTAAAGGGGGAAGCAGAGTCTTTTACATTTGTAAATATTCCGCTAAATGTTGAAGGGATGTCTTATGAACCATTCGGGGCATGTCTGCTTGCCATGAATCTGAACACGCATGTTATCCAGCTTCCTGCACTTCAAACCCGCCTGACTGCAAAAGCTTATAAACACACGGGAATGGAGGGGGCCATGGTTACAATGCTGGGACTTCCGCAGGAAGATGTCCTTCCTGTGATCCGTGATGTTGTAAAGAATGCCAAAGATTTGCCCTTTTCAGACAAGGGCGGGGCATGGGCTCTGAATGAAAAGGAAGGATATGGTTCATATTTGATGAGCGGAGGCGGACGGCTGACTGAAGAGACAGTGGATGACTGGATTGAGGCCTGCAAAAGTGTGGGATTCAATCAGATTGACAATCACGGAGGAGGAGCTTTTTTTAAGTTTGGCAGTTTTGAGATAAATGAGAAGTTATACCCTGACGGATGGGAGTCATTCAGACGTATTAATGAACGGCTCCATGAGGCGGGTATTTCTTCTATATTACATACCTATTCTTATTTTATTGATAAAAACTCCTTTTACGTAACCCCTGTGCCAAGTGAAGAACTTGGGTATTTCAGCTCTTTTACATTAGCAGGGGATATTGGCCCTGAGGATGACGAAATCATTGTCAATGAATCTACTGCCGGAGTGCCGACAGTAACAGGCTTCTGGGTTCAGAACAGTGTTACTTTGCGGATTGGTGATGAATTGGTTGAATTTACGGGCGTTAGTAAGTCCCCGCCATATAAGTTTACAGGATGTAAACGCGGGATACTTGGAACGAAGGCTTCAGCCCATTCGTCAAATGATAAGGCTTTTCATCTGATGGAGCTGTTTGGCAGATTTGTTCCCGGGGCAGATACCGAACTTTTTGTTGAAATAGCAAAGAAGACTGCAGAAATTGTTGATGAATGTAAATTTGACGGTATCTATTTTGATGCTGCTGATGGCAGTAAATTATTCCATGGAGATGAATTTTACTGGCATTACGGTCCCAGATTTGTTTTTGAAGTCATGAAAAACCTGAAAACTCCTGTAGGTGCAGAGATGGCAGGCATGACCCACCTGTGGTGGAATTACCGTTCCCGCTGGCAGGCCTGGGATTCGGCGCGGAGGGGATATAAAAGGTTTGCAGATATTCATATAGCATCAGTAAAATCTGATACCCAGCATCACGGAGAGTTTTCTGGGCATCTTCCCATAATTAAAAAACTGGCAAAGGTTGAATTCAGTCCGATGCTGCTTCCTCTCCATTTAGGATGGTGGCGGAACGATGTGTGGACCCCTTCCCCTCAGTTAGAGATGACCCACACTGATGATATAGAGTATCTTTGCTGTAAAATGATCGGCAATAATGCAGGTTTATCGCTGCAGGGAAGTGTTGATAAGAAATCTATTGAAAATACGCCGCATCTGGGACGCCTTCATGAAATTATAAGGCAATATGAGGAATTACGGCATAAAAATTATTTTCCCGACAGTGTAAGGGAACTGCTGCGAGAACAGGGTAAAGATTTTACACTCGTTCAGGAGCCTGAAGGCAAATGGAACCTGAAGCCGGCAGTTTACCATGAGCATAAGGTAACTGGTTGTCAGGACGAAACGAAAAAATGGACGGTCAATAATGAATTTGATAAGCAACCTGTTAAAATGCGCATTCAGCCGCTTATGTCTGTCAGGCCATATAATGACCCGTCAAATGTTGTATTGACCGATTGTACGTCAGGAGAATTTCAGCTCAGCGGAAGCGCTGATGGTGTAAACGGACAGATATCGCAGTCGGATGAGGTTCCGGAGGGTGCAGCAGCTGCTGTCAGTTTTAGCGCTTCCAGCACAGGTGAAGCTCCAAAGGAAGGTACGTGGATCAAGATGGAGAAATCTTTCGATCCCTGGATTGATATAGATAATAACCAGGCTTTGGGTGTTTGGATAAAAGGTGACGGCAACGGGCAGCTTCTCAACTTCAGGATTGGAAATCCAAGACATATCAGTAAGGGGCGGGGGGATCATTTTGTGGATATAGATTTTACGGGATGGAAATATTTTGAACTTGTGGAAATTGAGTCAACAAGGTTCAGTGATTATATTTGGGATGTACAGGCAGGCCTGACTACCGATGAACTTGATCCTTTCACCCATAATGTATATAATTCTCACAGAGGAGCTGTCAATTTTAAAAATGTGGACAGGTTACAGTTATGGTACAACAATCTTCCTGAAGGGAAAAATGTAAACTGTGTTATCGGGCCGGTTAAAGCCTTGCCAATTGTCCCTGTTACCATCAGTAACCCGTCAGTGACAATCGGAGATGAGACAATTGTATTTCCGGTGACAATGAAATCGGGTATGTGGATTGAATTAATGTCGGAAAACAATTTTATATTGTATGGCCCGAATGGGGAAGTGCTGTCAGATGTAAAAGTTAAAGGCAGCATACCGGAACTGCAAACAGGAGATAACGAAGTTTCATTTTCCTGTGATAACAATACAGACGTTAATATAAGGGTAAAGGTCACCATTATCAATGAGGGAGACCCGTTGTTGAAATGAAATAAATTTAAAAACACTATTGTATTTTAGCATATTAACTGTCAAAATACTATTACTTGACCACACGTTAAATGAAATGAATTTATCAATGCTGAAATCGGGGAAGGCAATATGGCACGTTTAAAAATGATTAACTTCCATCAGATACATACCTCATCTTTCTTTTGAATTATGCTGACTTTTATTCAGCGAAGTAAATATTTACCAAAAAAATTATAATTTAATAGTTTTAAACCAATGTGTTAAGGCTTCAATTTTAATCATATGAGAAAGATATTTAAAACAGGAGGGCTGATCTTCAATATATTAATTTTTATTGAAGGTTTTTTACTTTTCCCTGCGGTGGGTAAAGCACAGGAAAATAACTGCATTCAGCCCTGGCCTGAAAATCCCCGCTACTGGCAGTATAAGGGGGAGCCGGTATTTCTTATTGGCGGAACGGATGATGATAACCTCTTCCAGTGGCATGCTGACGCGCTCCGTGAGCAACTGGATCTGCTTGTTTCTGTTGGTGGTAATTATGTGCGCAATACGATGAGTGACAGGCCTGTCGAACCTGAGACCGAATCTCATCTTATTGACAAGCTCGAAACGGCTTATGCGTTTAAGAAACTCGACAATGGTAAATATGACCTGACCCAATGGAATGAAGAGTATTTCAGACGGCTCCGCCGATTCCTTGACGAAACGGCAGCTCGCGATATTATAGTTCAAATTGAACTATGGGACGGGCATGACTTTCTGGACACGAATGAGAGGGTTCGATGGAAGGCACATCCCTTTAATCCGGTTAATAACATTAACTATACAGCTGAGGAAACTACGCTTCCGGAAGAGTGGCAGATATCATACCGCGAACGTATTCACCCGATACACCTGACAGTGCCCGGACTTAATGATGATAGCGTGGTCTGTCGGTTTTTACGGGCGTATATCGGCAAAGTGTTGTCGGTTACCCTGGATTATGATCATGTGCTCTATACTGTTCAGAATGAGTCATGGTCCCCGCACTACTGGTCAAAGTACTGGGCTGAATTTATACATGAACAGGCTGAAGTCAGGGGAAAAAAAGTTTATGTTGCGGATATGCGTTTTACCCCCTCAGTAGAACCGGTCTTCGATGGAAGGTTCTTCAATTATGCAGACATTTCGCAGAGCGCCGGAGAAAATCGCAGAGGTGAAGCTCACTATAAAGCTATAAGCCGCAACTGGAAAGCACTGAGCGACGCTCCGTGTCCGCTGAACAGTGTTAAGCAATATGGCGGCAAGACATCCTGGACCATGGGGGCTGAGGCAGGTATGCAAAGAGTTTGCCGCAGCGTGTTCTGCGGTCAGGCTGCTGTCAGGTTTCATCGTCCCCCGTCAGGTATCGGATTGATGGAGCAAGCACAGGCAATTCTTACCAGCCTGCGGAAATTGACAGATTTAACAGATATAGTCCGGTGCCATCCGCATCAGGAGGTGGCTGAACTGCTTTATAACCGCGACGAGGATGAGGCTTACCTGTTGGCTGATCCGGGACGAGTGTACACTGTTTTTTTTCCGGGGGAGGGCCAGGTGGATTTAGATGTTAGCGCTGTGGAAGGGATGGTAAATGTACGCTGGCTCGAGATCGGGACAGCACGCTGGCATGAACCCTTACTATTAGAGGCGGCAAAGATATCGCTCAGGCCACCTGCTCCGGGTTTGTGGGCAGCTCTTATCGTTCCGGCAGACAGATAAACTTTTAAAAATACTTCTTGAAAATCAATGTGATTTTGATTTCATAGATGATGATATATTGGAAAGTGATGACACTGAAATTATTAATGGTAACCTGATGATTGGTTCAATGTGCTATAATACAATTTGCCTGTCACAGAACAGATTTATGTCTGACAAATCAATTTCAAAACTTGAGAAGTTCATTTCCGGGGGCGGGAGAATATTTCTTATTGATGATTTAAATAGTGGCATTAATAAACCCAAAGGGGTAAAACCAGTTGCTCTTTCTGAAATTTCTTCATTTTTAACACCAACGATTGCTTTGGAATCCCCGAATGTCAATATCCGCGTATGCAAGC
>CAZBWK010000136.1:0-5163 GCA_964495655.1 uncultured Prolixibacteraceae bacterium
CCGGAGAATATAAACGACACTGGGGTGCTTACGGCAATAAGCCGGAAGATGTCAGTCCCGGCCCCTATGACCCTGATCTGCCTCCTCCACAGCAATTTGATGTACCACATGCTGTAATTATCTCAGATGAGGGATTAGTATATTTGTGTGACAGGAGCCATAACAGGATACAGGTTTTCCAAAAGAATGGGAAGTTTATTTTTGAGGAATTTGTTGCAAGAAACACTTCCGGACTTGGTTCAACCTGGGATATAGACTTCTCTCATGATCCCGGACAGAAATACATTTATGTTGCTGACGGCACCAATCAATGTGTCTGGATACTGGAGCGTGAGAATTTAAAAACTGTAAGTAAATTTGGCCGGATAGGCCGTTATGCCGGTGAGTTTATCTGGGTTCACAGTATTGCAGCTGATTCATTTGGCAATATATATACCGGAGAGGTCTATACCGGGAAACGTACACAGAAGTTTTCTTTAAAGCGGGATTAAAAGAGAGACAGGTGTATTTTTATAAACAGAATTTTGTATAATTGCCCAAATTCGCTATGAGTATAAAAAGAAATAATACTATTCTGATTGAAGCTGAGAGCTTTGACGATCCGGGAGGATGGGTAACAGACCAGCAAAGTATGGACAGTATGGGTTCCCCATATCTTCTGGCTCACGGATTGGGCGTTCCTGTTGAAAATGCTGAAACAAAAATTGAGATAACCGATCCGGGTCAGTACAATGTATGGGTACGTACCCGTAACTGGACAGCTCCATGGACAGATGCCGAACCTCCCGGGAGGTTTCAGGTGCTGTTCAATAGTATTCCTCTAAAGACAATTTTTGGCACGGAAAAGCCGGAATGGCATTGGCAATATGGCGGAACACTCTTTTTGGATAAAGGAAAGAATAGAATTGCCCTTCTTGATCTGACAGGCTTTGATGGCAGGTGTGATGCAATTGTGTTGACTACGGATGAAAAGTTTATACCACCTGCCGAAGGCAAAGCTCTGAAACAGTTTCGCCGTTTAGTTTCAGGGGTGCCGGTTGAACCGCTGAAAGCAGGGGAGTTTGACCTGGCAGTTGCGGGTGGAGGTATAGCAGGTATAACTACTGCAATCAGCGCTGCAAGGCTGGGATGCAAAGTCGCCCTGATTCACGACAGACCTGTTCCCGGAGGGAATAACAGTTCAGAGGTGAGGGTAGGCCTTTCAGGACTTATATTTCAGGATCCTTACCCCAAACTGGGTATGCTGGTGGATGAGATCGGGCCTGTCGGGCACTGGACCCTTTGGGAGGCTGAACGGGGTCCCGACTCTGACAGAAGCAGACGGATCCTGGGAATTATTAAAAATAATCCTGAAAAAAAGATCCATAATGCCGGGCCTGCCGGTAATTATGAAGATGAGAAAAAACTTAATGCACTGAGAGCTGAAAGGAATATTGCGCTGTTCCTTAATACTCATGTGACTGATGTATCAATGTCGGGAAAAAGTATTAAATCGGTAACCGGCAAAAATATTGCTGATGGCAGGGAATATGAATTTTGCAGCAGGTTGTTTGCTGACTGTACAGGTGATGGAAATCTTGGTTATCTGGCAGGTGCAGATTATAGTACCGGCAGGGAAAGCGCTTCAGAAACCGGAGAATCAAAGGCCCCTGAAAAGGCCGATGATTTGATAATGGGTACATCAATGCAGTGGTATGCCGAAAAAACAGATAAGCCTGTGATGTTTCCGGATTGTCCGTGGGCAGTTCAGTTTACTGAAAAGACGTGTCGGTACCTTACCCGTGGTGACTGGGACTGGGAAACGGGCTTTAACAAAAACCAGGTTGATGACATTGAATATATAAGGGATTATGGATTAAGGGCTGTTTATGGCAACTGGTCATTTCTGAAAAACAGAAGCAAAGTGAGGCATAAATATCAAAATTATAAATTATCCTGGCTGGCATATATCGGAGGCAAGAGAGAGTCACGCAGGCTTTTGGGAGATATCATTCTGAGAGAACAGGATATTGTTGACCGTGTAGAATACCCTGATGCTTCTTTTACAACTACATGGACAATTGATCTTCACCATCCTCTGAAGCTTGAAGGTTTTAATGAAGAACCTTTTTTGTCGGGGACTGAAATGACTGAGATAAGACCATATGCTGTTCCATACAGGTGCCTGTACTCAAGAAATATTGACAATCTGTTTATCGCAGGACGCAATATAAGTGTAACCCATGTTGCACTTGGAACTGTCAGAGTTCAGCGCACTACCGGAATGATGGGCGAAGTAGTTGGCATGGCTGCCTCTTTGTGTAAGAAATATAATGTCACTCCCCGAAAAATCTATCAGAAGTATTTGTCAGATTTGAAAGAATTGTTCAAAACCGGAGTACCCCCCGCAAAAACAGACGAACAGTGATAAGGCCGGATAGATCAATGCTATATGTCTTGCCGTTCGCTTCAGCGAACGGTTGGTGAAACTTAATGGAAAAATTTTTTAAATCAATATATATCTGTATGAAACAACCAGAAAAAATAAGAGGTTTGATTGCCCCCGTATTTACACCGATGAATGGGCACGGCGATATTGTTATTGATATAATTCCTGAATATGCAGATTATTTGAAATCTAAAGGACTGGCAGGTGTATTTGTGTTGGGCTCTTCCGGTGAAGGGATGCTGCTGACAACCGAAGAGAGAAAAATTGTTGCAGAGGCGTGGGCCCCCTTTGCCGGTGAAGATTTTAAATTTATTATCCATGTAGGAAGTACAAGCTGCCGGCAGTCAGGAGATTTGGCAGCTCATGCCCGGGATTGTGGCGCATGGGCTGTTTCATGCATGGGACCGGCATTCCTGCAACCGCAGAATGTTACCGACCTTGTTGAATTCTGTTCACAGGTGGCCTCGGCAGTGCCGGAACTCCCGTTTTATTATTACCATATCCCCGTACGTACAGGCTTAAACTTAAGTATGGTTCAGTTTCTTAGGGAGGGAGAGAAAAAGATACCTAATTTAGCAGGTATAAAATTTACACATTCGAATTTCATGGAGATGCAGCAGTGCATGGCTTTGAACAATGGAAAGTTTGACATCATGCAGGGAAGTGACGAAAGTCTGATATGTGGATTAACCCTTGGAATTCAGGGCGCTATCGGTACAAGTTTTAATTTTATTCCCGGATTGTTTAAGGAGTTGATAAATGTATTTAACAGTTGTGACTTTCCTAAGGCCAGGGAGCTACAGTTACAGGTAGTCGGTATTTTTGAAAGGATAATAAAATTCAGGGGAGGAATTGTGGCAGGTAAAGCTATGTTAAAGTTGGCAGGTATTGACTGCGGACCATGCAGGAGTCCGCTGAGAGGTTTGGATGATGATGAATATCAGGCTTTGATCAAAGAGCTGAGGGAGGCAGGACTATATGACCTGCTCGGGAAATAGGATATTAATGTCCGGGATTCTTCATTTTCAGTGATTTACGCCTTAATGAGGAGTTTTTCCTTCTTTTTGGATTCAACATCTTAAACGAAGATATCCCTTCATAAAAAATTTGAATTTATATGGGATTTAACAGGATATCATTACTATTGCTTTTTATTTTCCTGATTCTTTTTGCAGGCTGCATCAATACAGGTAAAAAACGCTTTGTAAAGGAGGAGCTCAGGGAGGCTGCAATTGAGAATCTTCGGGAGACATTAGACAGTGATTTAACATGGGAGAAAGTGCATGCTGCAGAATTTCTTCTTGAGCTTGGTTACGTTAATGAGGTTCATAACTCCTTTATTGAGGAGGAGAAGAAGAGGGGCAAAGAACATTTTTACAGAATTGGGATATGGCGTGTCCTGGCGCAATCAACATACAGGCCCGAAGAAAAAGAGGTGTGGATGGACTCGATTGCAATTGTATTTGGTAATCCTGATAGTCCGGATCGTATTCATGCTGCAGAATCACTTGCTAAACTGAATTATTTTCCTTTTAGGGAGGATAATGATCAGGTACAATCAATTTTGGAAGGCGACCACAACTCATTATGGTTATATACATTATGGGCAACATCCTATTCTAAGGACAGAAATATTGAAAAGGTTAAGAACCTTCTGACTGACATTGTAACCAGCTATGATGAGCCGAATTCTCTGAGACGGCTGGCAGCTTATGGCTTGCGTAATATTAAAGATGTGGGGTTAGATAACTATAAATTACTTTTAAATACTGCATTAAGTGAGCCTGATACATCTGCGGCATATTCTAATATTGTAAGCAGTGCATATATTAATACCCCCAGTGACTCTCTCTCAACAATTTCGGCTGATAAATGCAGGCAAAAATTGCTGGATATTATTTCTGATCCGGCTAAAGAGGGTCGATATGAGGCTTTGTTAGCTATAAGTGAGACGGCAGATCAAGAAGAATTACCTCTGCTGTCTTCGTTTATTGCCTCCCAGAATAATAGATCTTTTGGCAGCGAGTTAGATATTTATAATGCAGCTTCATACGTGATTTTACGGATTGACCGCAGAGAAAAATATACTTTGCATGGTTGGGATAAAGCAATAATAGCGCTTTATGGAATTGTCATGATCCTCATAGGCTGGTACTTTGCACGCAGGGTCAGTAACACAGAGGATTACCTTTTGGGAGGACGAAAAATGAAGCCTTTCATTGTAGGCTTGTCACTCTTCATTACTATGTTGAGTTCTTTGAGTTTTCTTTCATATCCCGGCGAGATGATCAAGAACGGGCCCGTTGTTTTCATTGCTATGATAATCTTTCCTCTGATATATTACATTGTAGGCTGGTTCCTGATTCCTCATTTTATGAAAATGAAAGTTACCAGTGCTTACGAGCTGTTAGAGGTGAGGCTGGGTCTCAATGTCCGGATGCTGGCAACTTTCTTTTTTCTGACATTACGATTTTTCTGGATGGCTACAATTATTTATGCAACAATCAATACCGCACTTATGGCAGTGATAGATATTCCTTCCCGTTATACGGCATATATAGGAATAATTTTAATGTTAGTAACAATACTTTATACTACAATTGGCGGCTATAAAGCAGTAATTGCCACAGATGCAATTCAGTCAGTTATCCTGTGGGCCGGAACTATCCTTGCCATTCTTTTTGTTATGGTAGAATTTAACTCAGTCACTTCCTGGCTCCCTGATCACTATTTAG
>CAZBWK010000136.1:5173-8287 GCA_964495655.1 uncultured Prolixibacteraceae bacterium
GGGCATTGGGCTACTTTTAAATGGGGTGTCAGCCTGCAGGAGCGGACAACAATTGGTAATACAATGATCTTTCTGGTTACATGGTATGTGTGCACCAACGGGTCGGATCAAATGGCAGTGCAAAGATATCTTTCAACAAAAGATATTAGTGCTGCAAGGCGATCTTTCGGGATCTCCCTGATAGTTACATTTTTTGTTAAGATCTTTCTGGCAGTGGCAGGGCTTGCCATGATCGCATATTTTACCAGGAACCCACATTTCCTGTCTTTTGGACAAACATTAAATGAGCAGGCAGACAGTCTTTTGCCGAAATTTATTCTGATCGGATTACCGGTTGGAATTTCAGGATTGGTCGTGTCTGCTATACTGGCTGCAGCAATGTCGAGTTTATCGTCCGGACTTAACTCCGCATCTTCTGTTATACACGAGGATATTATAAAAAGAGTGATCCCGCGGTTTGTGTCGTCAAATCCTTTAAGACAGGTAAAAAAGATATCTTTTTTTGTGGGTATTGTCGCTATTTTATTAAGTTTACTAGTTGGTAATGTGGAAGGTAACCTTCTTGATGTTGTGATAAAAGTGGTTAATCTGTTTGTGGCTCCTCTCTTTGTTCTGTTTTTTATGGCTATATTTATTCCTTTTGCTACAGGAGCCGGAACAATTATCGGGGGACTGGCAAGTGTGATTATGGCTGTGGCTGTGGCATTTTGGGAATTCGGAGGATTGAAGGTATTCTGGATAATGCCTGCTGCATTTATCGCAGGAGCAATTGCAGGTATCATTGGAAGTATTGCCGGAAGATGGTTGATCAGGTGATTTTTTTATTATTAATAAAAGTTATGAATACCAAAGTATTGCTTTTAGGATTTCTTATTGCCTCTTGTGTTTCATGCATAAAGGTCGAATCAGTTTTTATTGAGGCTGAAAGCTTTAATGACCAGGGAGGCTGGGTTAACGATCAGCAAAGCATTGATCAAATGGGGTCTGCGTATCTGATGGCACATGGATTGGGTGTACCTGTTGAGGATGCCGTTACTTATGCAGGAATTCAGGAGAGTGGAGAGTACAGGGTCTGGGTGCGCACGCGCGACTGGGTTGCTCCGTGGAATGTTAAAGACAGTCCCGGAAAATTCCGGTTAATAATCAATGGCAAACCTTTGGATACTATATTTGGAACCGAAGGATCGGAGTGGCACTGGCAGGACGGAAAGACAATAAATCTGGATAAAGGGAAAGTCAGTATAGCCCTGCATGATCTGACCGGCTTTAACGGAAGGTGTGATGCAATATTTCTGACAAGTGATTTAAGCTTCACTCCTCCGGATGATCCTGAGGCATTGGATCAGTTCCGGCGTAACCATCTGAAATTCCCTGAACAACCAAAGACTGCAGGGGTGTTTGATCTGGTTGTTGTAGGAGGAGGTATGGCAGGAATATGCAGTGCAATCAGTGCAGCAAGACTCGGATGTAAGGTGGCGCTGATACAGAACAGGCCGGTACTTGGGGGCAATAACAGTTCAGAAGTGAGAGTAGGCCTTTCCGGCCTTATTTTTCAGGAGCCTTACCCAAACCTTGGAAAACTGGTAGATGAGGTTGGGTCAGTCGGTCACTGGACACTTTGGGAGGCTGAGAGGGATCCCGGTTCTGACAGAAGCAGACGAATACTGGAGGTGATTAATGATAATCCTGAAAAAAAGATACATAATGCCGGACCGGCAAGTAACTACGGAGATGAAAAAAAACTTCAGATGGTACTGAAGGAGGAAAATCTCACTCTCTTTCTTAACACACATGTTTTTAATGTCGAAAAGTCCGGAAATAAAATAGTATCGGTTTCCGGGAAAAGCATTGTCACAGGCGAAGAGTTGCTTTTTAAAGGTGATCTTTTTGCCGATTGCACAGGTGACGGGAATGTCGGATTCCTGGCAGGAGCAGATTACAGGGAAGGGCGTGAAAGCAGGAGTGAAACAGGGGAGACACATGCCCCTGAAAAACCGGATAACCTCGTAATGGGCACTTCTGTTCAATGGTATGCCGATGAGTATGGTGAACCTCAGGATTTCCCTGAATGTCCGTGGGCTATAGAGTTCACCGAAGAGACTTGTCAGTATCTGACCCGCGGTGACTGGAACTGGGAAACCGGTTTTTTCATGGATCAGGTAAATGATATAGAACATATCAGGGATTATGCGTTACGTGCTGTTTTTGGCAACTGGGATTATCTTAAAAACAGAAGCAATGAAAAAGACAAATATAGTAACCGTAAATTATCCTGGGTAGCACATATCGGAGGTAAAAGAGAATCGAGACGAATTTTAGGTGATATAATACTTAAAGAACAGGATGTTCTGAATGGTGTTAAATATCCGGATGGAAGCTTTACAACTACCTGGGGAATAGACCTACATTATCCTAAAGAAATAGAAGGTTTTACAGAAGAGCCGTTCCTTTCAGTTGCAAAAACGACAAAAATTGAACCATATGCCGTTCCATACAGGTGTTTGTATTCAAGAAACATAGAAAATCTTTTTATGGCAGGGCGTGATATAAGTGTAACCCATGTTGTTCTTGGTACTATCAGGGTTATGAGAACAGGCGGCATGATGGGCGAAGTGGTTGGAATGGCAGCACATCTGGCAACAAAACATAAGACGGGTCCGCGTGGAGTCTGTGAAAGTCACCTGGATGAACTTAAACTGTTGATGGAGAGGGGAGTGGGTAAATAAGGTTCACTAATTTGAGGATGTCGTTTCTGCCAGGGAAACTATAGATCTGAAATTATCTTATTCCGGAGAAAATTATTAAACCATAATAAAACCATGAAATTTAACTACCTCAAAAGATGTATCCTTCCGGCAGTAATTTTGATTTTTATTACTCAGTGCGATATTTCCCGGGAAGTACAAAAAAAGCCTAATATTTTATTCATAATTACTGATGACCAGTCGCCCAACTCTCTGAAAGCCTATGGTAACCAGATTTGCCATACCCCCAATATCGACAGGCTCGCTGAAGAGGGTATGACTTTCACTTCATCATATATTATGGGATCGTGGATGAGTGCAGTATGCGTTCCGTCACGCACCCAAATAATGACCGGCCGCAGTTTGTGGA
>CAZBWK010000137.1:0-8084 GCA_964495655.1 uncultured Prolixibacteraceae bacterium
GGGCCAGTCTTTGTCACTGGCGTTTTGACTGGTACATGTGGTCAATATTATTGCCATTGATACCGGGAATAGTATTAATAAAAGTTTTTTCATCATTAGATAACTAAGTTAATAAGTAACAACCGTCCGACTAAATTAAATAAAAGTTAAGGTATTACCTTAAGTCTTAAGAAATATTCTTCTGTTAAAGTTTTTGTCTTCAATTCTGGTTCGATTGATGAGAACTTACATTTGTGACTGTTTTTCAGTGCCTGAATTTAATGATCCTTAATCAAAATCCAGGCAAAGTATCATAATTTCTGGTAAAAACCGGGTGCATCACAATCCATAATGCATGAGTAAAAATAAACCAGGATTATTACAAAAAAATGCAGTGTATACATTTGTAACAAAGCCAGTATTTACAAGGCTTGTATAAGGTGATAATGACTTTGATAACCTTACTAATGGGTTTGAGCTAATAGTATTCCGCATGGAAATTATCAAATTACCAGTTGTTTAAAATAATCTTAAAATACTCCTTATAAAATGGGAAAATCATTAGATTTGTAGTATAATGAATTGGGAAATGAGTTTATGATATATGATACTGCTATGCACTCTGACAAATTGAATAAAACTGGTAAATAATAAATTAACAATAGCAATATGACTAAAATGATTAAAAGAGAAGTGAGCATAATTGTACTTCTGACGGGAATATTTTCATTATTCTTATGTGGTAGTCCCATTCAGGCAAATGATAACAATCCGCATAAACTATATGTTGGCTGGTCTGCAAAAAGTATAACTCCGGATAAACCGGTTGCATTGGCCGGACAGTTTCATACCAGGATCAGCAGGGAGATAATGGACCCTGTTACCTGTACTGCACTGGCTATAGAAACCAGGGATGGCAACCAGAGTGTGGAAACTGCAATTATGGTTTCCTGTGATCTTGCAGTTATAAGAGGAGGGCTTCAGGAGGAAGTAATTGGATTACTTAAGAAAAAACTACCCGGATTTGATACAGACAAGCTGGTGCTGAATGCTACGCATACTCACACCGGGCCGGTACTTAATGCAGGAAGGTATGACATTCCTGATGATGCTATTCAACCCGAAGAATATGTAAGATTTGCCGCAGAACAGATATCAGATGCAGCAACTGAAGCGTGGAATTCACGGAAACCCGGGGGAATGAGCTGGGGCCTCGGACAGGCTGTTGTCGGACATAACCGGCGCGCAGTATATTTCGAACCTGTACCCAGCGGATTCGGAACCGGCACCGCAGTAATGTACGGTAAAACAGACCGGGAGGACTTTTCACATATGGAAGGCTACGAAGACCATGGTTTGGAAATGCTGTTTTTCTGGGATGAACAGAAAAAACTTACGGGTATGGTATTGAATATTTCGTGTCCTTCGCAGGAAACAGAGGGTATGTCACAGCTATCAGCCGATTTCTGGAATGAAGCAAGGATTGAACTGCATGAAAGATATGGAAAAGATGTTTATATACTTCCCCAGGTAGCTGCAGCCGGTGATATTTCACCCCATCTGCAATGGAGAAAAGAAGCAGAAATGGAAATGCTTAAGAAAAAGGGTATTACCCGCAGACAGGAGATTGGCCGGCGCATTGCAAATGCCGTGGATGAGGTTTTTCCCTATGTTCAGAAGGATATTAAAAATGAAATAGTCTTCAATCATTTATATGAAGAGGTCTCCCTGCCGGTTAGAAAAGTGACCGGAGAGGAGTATGAACAGGCAGAGAAGCTCGCACAAGAACAACCGGACAGAGCATCCTGGCACAGAGGAATTATTGACAGGTATAATAAACAGGATGCAAATCCATACTACCCTGTTAAAGTAAATGTTATGAGACTTGGTGATGTTGCTGTTGCAACTAACCCTTTTGAGCTTTTTCTGGATTATGGACTTAGAATGAAAACAAGAAGTAAAGCAGTATTGACATTTGTTGTGCAACTGGCTAACGGTGGAGGAACATATCTGCCTACAGCCAAAGCCGAAGCCGGAGGGGGATATTCTGCAATTGTCCAGAGCAATTCGGTTGGCTCGGAAGGCGGACAGGTACTGGTTAATAAGACAGTGGACCTTATTAATTCAAACTGGTAGGCGTAATTTTATATTACCTGAGGTGTTTTCTTAAATTTGTTTTCCTTAATTTTACGTTCCTGACCGGGAACCTGAGCTGAATGGTCATCTGCAATAATTATATCGTTGCCTTCGGTTGATTGTGTGTATTGCTGATAATAAAAATCCTTTCTGATTTCGGCTTTCACCAAACCATTTTTACAACTATTCTTCAGACATGCGTTTACGGTTAACCAACTGTACTGACTGTGACATTGCGACTGCAATATTTGGCAAACTAAATACCCAACCATCGCCCTGGGCATTCATTTTTTCGGGGTCGATGGCCTGCGAAGTGATTCTTCGCTTTAACAACAACTCTTATACTTTGTAGTATATCTCCCTGTTCTGCGGATTGTTGTCAAATTTGCTGTAGGGTGTTTCATAAATGCCAATGTATTTTATGTCGGGATTTTGCGTGTTTCCTGAAAATCATTTTTATGAAAAATATAAAACAGGTGCACTGTTTTATCAGGTTTTGGTTTTCCTCCGAGAAGTTTACTTCAAGCGGAGTAAAACCTTCGTTATCGCCGGTGAAGGTGGTATAAATAAAATCAGTGCCGTTGTTGAACTAACCGGGGAATATCGAATCTATCTCCTTTGGGAAAAGTGTTTTATGGATTTTGTGACTTTTTCCAATGTCATCTTTTGAAAAGTAAAACGTTTTGTTTTCCGAAGGAAATTCGAACGTTAAGGTGTTGAAGTACAGCTTCTGGTAAAAGGCAGAGCAATCCTGCTCCGACAGGTTGGGGTTTGTTGCCCGAATCATCAATATTTCCATTAAATCTTCTTCCGTGATATTGTCAACGCTTAATTGACCTGTTTCGATGTAGGGGAACAGAGCTTCTTTCTGCTCTTCAAAAAGTTCGTCGAGAATGATAGCGGTGGTATGAAACTCAAATTTGAGCTGAAAGAAGTAGGGCAGGATTTTTATGTCCACCAGGTCGATTAATATGTTTGCATCGTTGACAATTATTTTCACAAGGCAACAAACTCTTTGCGAAATTGGGCTAATTTCTGGTTCGACAAATTGGCGGCCTTGCTGAGCGAAATGATTTCTTCGGCAGCAGCCCGGTATATTAGCTGTTTGAAACGGAACGGCTGTTCGCTTCCCTGATAATTGCCCAGACCTTCCTCGGTGCGGTTGCGGCTAATCCATTTCCGGAATGCAATAAACGGTGACTGTTTGATTACACCCAAATCTTTTGCCCTGGCCATGATGGCCTGTATGGAAATGCCGTAGGTTTCTTTCACAACAATGAGTTCAGGTATTGAAAAATGCGAACGGATAGTTCCAATCTCTGATTTAAACGTTGGTTCAGGCATCAGCATGGCACCGGCAAACTGAAAGTAGAACCTTTCTTTTTCCTTCTCCGAAATGGTTTCATCGAGCTTCAGGATTAAATGACCCAGTTCGTGCAGGGCGGTTAGCCGCTTGCGTTCCATCTTGTAATTTTTGTTGATGACGATGATTGGAATTTTGCCGTCGGCCCATCCCGAAAAACCATCGAACTCATCGGGGGCATCCACTTCAATTACTTTTATTTCGTTGTCTTCCAGCATGTCGATGACATTTGGAAGTGCATTTAATCCTAAATTCCATTCAGCGCGAACCTTTAGGGCTGCTTTGTCGATGTCCTTTATGGTGGCAATTGGCAAGTCGTTTACCGGATTGGCAAAAGCAGAAGTAATGTTCAGGAATTGTTCTACTTCGATGTAACGCTCCACAAAATCGGTGACAGTTTGTTTTATGGCGTTTACCGCCTTCACGGACAACTTTTGTTTTTTACGAAACTCCACCTTTTCGATTTCGACGGTGAACGGCCGGAAAAAATAATCGGGTTTTACGTTTAGGGCTTTTGACAAGGCAAGCAGGACGGTACTATCGGCCATCATTTCGCCTTTCTCGTATTTGGAGATAGCATTTTTAGACACGGTATTCTCCATTTTCTCAACCAACTGGTCTTGAGAAAGGGATGCCAGAACGCGGGCGCTTTTAAGCCTTTTGCTAAAAATCTCCTTCATGGTAATACTTTCTTTTGGTTTACATTTCAATGCAAATATATGAATTTGTAAACCGAAAAGCAAATGTATTTGTGACTTTTATAAACCGGTTCCTAAACTAAAATTGGCTTGTACTTTGTTTTGTTTAACAAACGAAAAACGCCAGTCGGCACCGTGGTCGGAGTTGGAATAAAAGGCTACCAGTGCATAATCTTTTTCAAAGCTATCGAGGTGGCTTATCACGAAGTTTCGCAATGCTGTGCGTGTTTTATCAAGTTTGGTTTGGTCTTTTACCTCAACAATCAATACATCTAAGGCATCGCCATTGGGGTCGGTATATTTCCCGATGCGTTTGTATTGACGGATGTGGTTTTTGTAGGCATCTTTAATGAGGTTGCCGCGATATTCGTTGTAAATTCCTTACCGCAAAGCTCGCATATCTTCTGGATTTTAATTGTGCTACTCATGCCTATTTCTGTCATTAAGTGACTGTGACTGTCAATTACTGTCATAAGCTGCCATTATTTTGCCAATCTTGTTGCCGGGCAACAAATTTGGGTTTCTGGGCAACAACTGTACAACAAAAATAGGAAAATAAAAAAGTGTAAAGTGTAGTAAATGAAGGGTAATAACAAATAAAAGAAAAGTATTTACTTTCCGATACAGAATGTATTGTTTCTATGTAATTAACACATTATCAGATTTCTAGGTAGGGTTGGAAATTATTTAGCCTGATAAACTCTATTTTATTTGTTTGTTTACACGATGTGAAAATAACGTAAAATGCTATTAATTAGATGTTAATGCTGTTTTGTTTATGGTTTTATTTTTTGTTTATTTTTTTTTGGACAAGTCATAAGTCCTGTTTCTTTTAGCTCCTTCGGTTATTAAATCAACATTATCAACCATTCTGTAAACAGCTTTTTGTATATCTGATTTAGAAATTTCTTTCAATCGTTCCTGAATTTCAGATAATTTACTTTTGCCGTTGTATTTCAAATCTTCAATAATTAATGCTTCAATTTTATATGGCTCTATAGTCTTTAACGATGGCGTAATGTCCAATTTTGCCTGGGCAAACAATGCCGGATTTAACAGGTATTCCGTTCCTTTTTTTATGCCCTGGCTAACCAGAATCCCTTTATCGATTAATGAGCCTATCCAGGAACGCATCTTATCTTCCTGGTTCAACTGTAATTTTCCGGAAAGCTGAGTAGAAAGTATTTTTTTCTCGGTAGCAACTATTCCAAGCGTGATATATTCTTTTTGTGTTAACCGGAAATGTTTATCGATGTAATCCAGTATTGAAATCACATCAGGATTAACCGAACCGGCATAGACAGTTACAGCAACCTTGGTATATTCATTTTCTATTTCGGGGAGTGGTTTGGCATCGCGGCTGAGTTTTTCAAAAACCAGGTCGTAGCCAGAACCTTCACCTTCCATTAATTTTAAGTGGCTTAGCAGTTGAATTAAATGTGGGTTTCTTCTGTGTCTTTCGTGTAAAATATTATTTTTTGTTATACCAAGCGGGAATCCACCCGGACTGGTTATGGTCATCCTGTCGTGAAAGACCTCGATAAAAATATCGCCTGAAATGGTATATTTTTTATGGGCGATGGCATTAATCAACAATTCTCTGATAACTTCGGGTGCATATTGGCGGATTGTTTTACGAAAAAGCCCATCGGGGAGCTCGGTACTATAAGTCAATTCAACAGCTTCCTTTTCAATCTCCAATAGCAGTTCCATGGGATTGTGTAAATGAAAATGCCATTCCTTTTTCCTGATTTTCTCCTCTTTCTCATTATAGACAATATATTGAACTGTAATAGGATAACTCAGTCCAGCCCTTTGTTGTGGTTTTCCAAGCCACAAGACTCCAAGATTAGTCAAATAACCTTCGTCTGAAAGTAACTGATAATATTCAAGTATTTCTTCTACGCTTTTGCTTTTTAAAAAATCGGAAACTTTATCAGAGGCTTTTAAATTGGCAACAAGTGAAGTTATTTTATCCTGCTCTGCTTGATTAAGCGTAATTCTTCGTGCAGTGATAAGCTCCCACTGGAACGCTGTTTTTTCTGCTGCCAGGTCGGTTAGTTCTTCGTTGCCAACAGGGAAACAGTTATCGGAGATTCGAATAAAAACCTTGCCGGATGAAGTGGTTGCAATGGTACGTGTTGAAGGTAAAATGCGTAAAATGAAATATTCTCCACCGTTATCATGTGTAATTATTTCGGGGTTAACAATTCCGACTCCGTCAGTCAGTCCACGGAGCTTTTTTACAACATCGTTTACAACTGTTTGGTCTATCTTCTGACTGACCGGGGGAGTGCCCTCTTTGTCTTCAAAACCGATAATAATTTCACCTCCCTGTGCATTGGCAAAGCAAACACAGGTTTCGGCCAGACTTTTTAAATCGGCTGTTTTACCTGTTACTTTGCGTAAACTTTTGTAATCTTTATTTTAATCTTCGACCATCATTCCTAATTTCCTTTTTACTTAAAATTTACATCCTTTACCCTTTAAGATTGCTTAAAACGAAAATAGCAAGAAAAATATTTTCTGTCTAATTTATTATGTACTTTGTTTTTCAAAGGTTTGCATTATTAATTATTTTTATGCGGAATTGCTGATACATTTGTAACAACCTCTGTATTTACAAGCCTTTTATAAGGTTATTCTCTGTTTTTATATGATTTGTTTTGTGGTGGTTACTTTCCGATACAGAAATTTTTAAATATGTGGCCGAGTATTTCATCGGTTGTGATCTCACCGGTGATCTCACCCAGGTAATGGAGGCATTCGCGGATGTCTTGTGACAAAAAATCGCCGGTTATGCCGGAATCAAGGCCTTCAAGAACACGGAGTATCGACTCGTGTGCATTTTTTAAGATCTCATAGTGCCTTATGTTGGTAACAATTATATCCTCTTCCAGGAGGGCATCGGCGTTTACAACACGCGACATCATGTCAATCAGTTCATCAAGGTTCTGCTTTTCTTTTGCTGCAATAAATGTTAGCTGCTCATTATCGTTTAATTGTATCTGTTTGAGCTGCTGTGTGGTATCTTCACTGCCCACATCAGTTTTATTGGCTACAATGATCAACTGCTGCCCTGATGTAATCCTTTTCCGTATCTTTTCAATCCTGCTTAAAATAAGAGGGTAGGGGTTTTGGGTGTCTACAACCAGCAATACCACTGCCGCCTCGCTCAGCTTGTGATAGGCACGTTCTATACCCAACGATTCAATATGGTCTTTTGATTCACGCAGTCCGGCTGTGTCAAAAAACCGGAATGCTGATCCGTGAATATTGACAACATCTTCAATAACATCACGGGTTGTTCCGTGAATGTCCGAAACAATTGCCTTGTCTTCATTCAGGAGGGCATTCAGCAATGTGGACTTCCCTACGTTTGTTTCTCCAACAATAGCTACCGGTATGCCATTTTTAATGACATTTCCCAGCTGAAATGAATTTTTTAGTTTACTGATCAGTGCCTCTACTTTCTCAACAAGCCTTCGTAATTCCATTCTGTCAGCAAACTCAACATCCTCTCCGGCAAAATCCAGTTCAAGTTCAATCATCGCTGTAAAATGGAGCAACTGCTTGCGCAATTCCTGTATCTCGGCTGAAAATCCACCTCTCATCTGTTTAATGGCCAGCTTGTGTGAAGCTGCATTTGAGGATGCTATCAAATCGGCCACTGCCTCTGCCTGCGAAAGATCCATTTTACCGTTTAAAAATGCACGCTGGGTGAATTCACCAGGTTTTGCCAAAGTGGCTCCCTGATCTATTAATATTTCCAGTATCTTTTGTTGAATATACACTGAACCATGACAAGAAATTTCCACTGTATCTTCTCCTGTATATGAGTGGGGAGCTTTGAACACGGATACTATCACTTCGTCAATGATATCTTCTTTAAATACCATTTGCCCGTA
>CAZBWK010000138.1:0-7652 GCA_964495655.1 uncultured Prolixibacteraceae bacterium
CGACGGAATATAAGGAGGAACAATCACAATTAAGGGACTCCAAAAAATGAATCTTGACGACTTAAACAGTTACAGCGAATGTTTAATAAGAAAAAAATCATGAACTATGGGTGATCCGTTATTTTCACATAAAAATTTAAAATTGCTTACAGCTCCTCTGGATTCAAGCAATCCCATCACTGTCCAGGTGCTTGGTATATGTTCCGCACTGGCAGTGACGGCGCAACTTAAACCGGCACTGGTTATGACATTATCTGTAATTGCCGTAATGTCACTTTCGAATGTGATCATTTCGCTGCTGCGCAATACTATACCTGACAGAATAAGGATAATTGTACAGCTGGTGGTAATAGCCTCTTTGGTAATCCTGGTTGACCAGATTTTAAAAGCTTTTGTGTATGATGTGAGTAAACAACTTTCAGTTTTTGTCGGTCTTATAATTACCAATTGCATTATTATGGGAAGGCTGGAGGCATTTGCCATGGGTAACCGACCCTGGCAGTCATTTCTCGACGGTGTGGGAAATGCTGCAGGATACGGATGGATACTTATCGTTGTAGGATTTGTGCGCGAACTGTTCGGGTCAGGGTCAATCTATGGATACAAGGTCATTCCTGAAAGCTGGTATAGTATAAATGGCGGCTTCTATGAAAATAACGGCATGATGATCCTGCCTCCGATGGCGCTCATCACTGTCGGGATAATCATCTGGATCCACCGCAGCAGGAACAGAGAATTAATTGAGAATTAAATGACAATAAGACATTATGGAGAACTTAATTAATATATTCATCAAATCAATCTTTATTGAGAACATGGTGTTTGCCTATTTTCTGGGCATGTGTTCATACCTGGCAGTATCAAAAACTGTGAAAACAGCAACCGGTTTGGGCATTGCAGTGATATTTGTACTCGGAATTACAGTTCCGGCAGATTACCTACTTGAAAATTATGTATTAAAGGAAGGTGCCCTGACCTGGTTAAGCCCCTCTTTTGAAAAGGTTGATCTAAGCTTCCTCTCTTTTATATTGTTTATAGCAGTTATTGCTTCAATGGTGCAGCTTGTGGAAATGGTTGTTGAAAAATTTGCCCCTGTGCTTTATACCCAGCTGGGAATTTTTCTTCCCCTGATCGCTGTCAACTGCGCTATTCTTGGAGGATCGCTCTTTATGCAACAGAAAGCATTCCTGAATATTGGCGAAGCTACAGTCTACGGATTGGGCTCAGGCGTTGGATGGTTTCTTGCTATAATAGGAATAGCAGCTATCAGGGAAAAGATAAAGTACTCAAATGTGCCTGCACCCTTGCGCGGACTCGGTATCACCTTTATCATTACAGGTTTAATGGGTCTTGCTTTCATGGGTTTTATGGGAATAAAATTGTAAAATATAAATATCGTTCTGATGCTTTTGCTCTCTTTACAAACAACCGTCGTTATTACCAGTGTGGTAGTTTTCCTTGGAGTTATAATCCTCCTTGTGGCTATTTTGCTTTATGCAAAGAAAAAACTCACGCCCTCGGGAAGGGTGAAAATTGATATTAATGACGGTGAACGCAATATTGAAACTGATCCGGGAAATACTTTGCTGACAACCCTTAGCAATAACAAAATTCTGCTCCCTTCAGCCTGCGCCGGCGGAGGAACATGTGGAATGTGCCGGTGCAGGATAGTGGAAGGGGGAGGATCAATACTCCCTACTGAAACTGATTTTTTTACCCGAAAGGAGCAAAATGACAAATGGAGACTGGCTTGCCAGATAAAAGTAAAAGAGGACCTGAATATTATTATTCCCCAGGAGGTACTGGGAGTTAAAAAGTGGGAATGCGAAGTGGTCTCAAACAGAAATGTGGCAACATATATAAAAGAATTCGTTGTAAAACTGCCTGAAGGTGAAAAGCTTAACTTCAGGTCTGGCGGATATATTCAAATTGATGTTCCCAAAACAGAGGTTGATTATAAAGATATCGAGGTTGATGAGAAATTTCGCGATGACTGGGAAAAATTCAATATGTTCGATCTGAAAATGAAAAATAGCGAACCCACTTACCGTGCCTATTCAATGGCTAACCATCCCGCAGAAGGGAACATTATCATGCTTAATATCCGTATTGCAACCCCACCCTGGGATAAAGCAACAAACAGTTTCAAAAAGGTTAATCCAGGTATATGTTCGTCATATATCTTTTCTCGTAAGCCGGGCGATAAAGTTACTATTTCAGGCCCATTCGGTGAATTTTTCCTGAAGGATAATGATAATGAAATGATGTTTATTGGCGGAGGAGCAGGGATGGCACCTATGAGGTCACATCTGTTCCATATCTTCCATACCCTGAAGGAGAAGAATAAAAAAATCACTTTCTGGTATGGCGCACGCTCATGGAAAGAGGTCTTCTACTACGATCAGTTCAGCGATATTGAAAAGAGCTTCGACAATTTTAAATTTACACTTGCCCTTTCAGAGCCACTTCCCGAAGATAACTGGGATGGTCCTACAGGGTTCATACATCAGGTAATATTTGACGAATACCTTAATAAACACGACGAGCCTGAAGAGATAGACTACTATCTTTGCGGCCCCCCCCTGATGAACGATGCAGTTCAAAAAATGCTTTATAACCTGGGAGTGCCTGACGAAAATGTATTGTTTGATGACTTTGGAAGTTAGTCTGATCACACTTAATTATTCAGAGTAATTTTTTATCTTGCAAAAAAATTTAAAAGACCGGTATGGAAAATGCAATTAAAAAATTCGGTACAGCTCCGGTTTTTTTTACTGCAATATCAACAATCCTGGGGGCCATATTGTTTCTGCGGTTTGGATATGCCGTCGGAACACTGGGATTTTGGGGTGTGATCCTTCTGATCATTCTCGGACACCTGGTTACAATACCTACCGCATTGGCAATCTCCGAAATAGCTACAAATAAACGTGTTGAAGGAGGTGGAGAATATTTCATTATTTCCCGCTCTTTCGGATTGAATATCGGGGCAACGATCGGAGTGGCGCTTTACTTTTCACAAGCCATAAGCGTGGCTTTTTATGTTATCGCATTTACCGAAGCATTTGAATTTGTTTTTAACCTGCTTAGCGAAAAGTTTAACTTTATTTTACCCCGGCAGGCAATAAGCCTGCCTGTAATGCTCGGACTTGCTGCTATTATAGTTAAAAAAGGAGCTAACCTGGGAGTTAAAGCCCTTTACATTGTTGTAGGAATTTTGTTTGTCTCTTTAGCAATGTTCTTTCTGGGCAATACAAACCATGCCGGAATGTCAACATTTAATCTGGCTAATGCCCAGCTGCGTAATCCCCAGGATTTCTTTATTGTATTTGCAATTATATTTCCGGCGTTCACAGGAATGACTGCAGGTGTCGGCCTTTCCGGAGACCTGGCAAAACCCTCAAAATCAATTCCGCTGGGAACTACCCTGGCCACTTTTTCAGGGATGATAATATATTTTTTTATAGTTTATAAACTGGCCAAATCTGCTCCCGTAGATGACCTCCTTGAGCATCAGCTCATCATGGCTAAAATTGCAGTGGGAGGTGCGGTCATTGTACCCCTCGGACTTGCTGCTTCAACTATATCCTCAGCATTGGGATCAGTAATGGTAGCTCCCCGCACTTTGCAGGCTCTGGCAATTGATAAGGCATTACCTTCAAATAGACTGAATAACTGGCTGGCTAAATCCAGGGCAAATGACAATGAACCGGTCAATGCCTCACTTGTAACTTCAGTTATTGCACTTATCTTTGTGGCGCTTGGCGATGTTAATGCCGTGGCATCCATAATCTCAATGTTTTTTATGGTAACTTATGGCTCACTCTGCCTGATCTCTTTTCTTAACCATTTTGGATCCTCCCCGTCATACAGGCCGTCATTCAAATCAAAATGGTATATATCACTGACAGGTTTCATAGTAGCTGTATGGATTATGTTTAAAATAAGTACACTATATGCATTTCTGGCTTTTTCGCTTATAATATTAATCTACATTTACATTGACCACTACCATAAGGACAGAAAAGGTTTTGCTTCAATTTTTGTAAATGCTATTTTTCAGCTGAACCGAAACCTGCAGGTAATGATTCAAAAAAAGCAAAGCAAAAAAGCAAGTAAAGAGTGGAGGCCAAGCGCTATTTGTATTTCAAAAGACTCTTTTAAACGGGATAAAGCATTCCGTTTATTAAACTGGATATCATTTAAATACGGATTTGGAACCTATCTCCACCAGATCGAAGGTTACTATTCGAGCAATACCGTTAAACAGGCAAGGAAAGAACTACGTAAACTGCTTGAACAGGTCAGCAGTATCGAAAATCATGTCTATATTGATACTCTTATTTCACCATCCAATACTTCGGCGATTGCTCAGGCAATTCAGATCCCCGGAATTGCCGGTATGGAAAACAATATGGTGCTTTTCGAGTATGACAAAGAGAATCCCTGCAATCTTGATGAGATAATTGATAATTTCGGTTTAGTGAATTCAGGCGATTTTGATATATGCATCCTGGCCAGTAGTCCGCGCGATATTCAGTACAAAAACGGAGTACATGTTTGGATCAATTCCTTTGATACAGAAAATTCAAACCTGATGATACTGCTTAGTTTCATTATTATGGTTCACCCCGACTGGAAAAAAGGACAGATACAAATCTTTAATATATGCAGGCCTGAAAAACTGGAAAAAACAAAAGAGGCTATGCGCGACCTGGTGATGGCTGGCAGGTTACCAATCCACCCTAAAAATATCAGACTGATAATCCAGAAGCCTGATGTATCGGCAAAATCAATAATTAACAATTATTCTGCTAATGCCGGACTTACCCTTATCGGTATCCGGGAGGAATTGATCAAAAAGGAGAAGACAAAATTATTTGAGGGCTATCACGAACCGGGCACTATACTGTTTGTTCATTCAAGAGACCAGAAAATTATTGAATAATGGCACGTTCCCGGGAAAGCCGGGTTAAAGGATAGAGTGCAATTCCGCGATCCCTGATATTCAAGGCTGGCATTGAAAAACCCGGCTGTGATCGTTCTCATGCTTATCCAGATATGAAATAAGCTGGTAAATATTTTCAAATTTCTTGTTCACATTACCCTTCGAATATTCCCAAAAGTTACTCTTAACAATTACCGAAAAATCAGGCTCAGCCTCAATCACAATCTGATAACCTTTCCTGTTGAGCGCTTTTAATGTCCACATCATCGAAACTCCCTCTCCAACAACCCTCACCTTTGCCCTGAACCTCTTTTTAAAGAAAAATCCCCCTTCAACTGTATCAAAACCAATATGTTCATTTTGAAATAGCTTATCAAACCACCCTTTTAAAGCAGTATCCTCCGGTGCACCCTGACAACAAAAACCTTCAGTTACCATCCATAATTTATCTACCTCCCGAATAGCAATATTCAGGTCATGAGTAGAAAGAATTATGGTCTTATTTCTATCAGTAGCCATAATCTGCAACAGCTGAAAAATTTCATATTTGTTGCTTACATCAAGATATGCCGTAGGTTCATCAAGTATGATAACAGGGGTGTCCTGCGCCAGCGCCCGGGCTATCATTGCCCTCTGCCTCTCTCCGTCACTAATATGTAATATCGAACGGCCTGCAAGTTTTTCGATACCAACCATCCCGATAGCTTGGTGAATTACCTCCCTGTCGTCTTCTGTCAGTGATCCTATCCAGTTGGTATAAGGGAACCTCCCATAAGCAACAAGATCAAACACAGTCATATTGGGAACCCGGATACTCTCAGTTGAAACAAAGCTTATTATTTGGGCCATGTCCCTGATGTTAAAAGACTTTATGCTTCGTCCCCCTACCCTTACATCACCTGCAAACCATGGCTGAAATCCTGCTATTGTCCGGAGTAAAGTGCTCTTACCCGTTCCATTGCTTCCTATGAGCGCAACCATTTCACCATGTGAAGCTGAAAAATTGAGCCCTTTTAATACCTCAAAGAGAATTCCCCGCGGCTGCTTATAGCCGACAGAAAGGTTGAGAAGTTCGATATCGAAAAAATTTTCATGTCTCATTGCACTGAAACAAATTTTTTGTCCTTAACTATCATATATATTATTACGGGAATACCGATCAGGGCTGTGACGGAATTGACAGGCAAGGTGGCCTGAAACCCGGGAAGTTGTGAAACAATGTCGCTGAAAAGCATTAAAATACTGCCGGTCAGCAGTACGGCCGGGACTAAAACCAGGTGATCTGCACTCTTAAACAGTACGCGGCAGATATGAGGAACGGCAATGCCTATAAATCCAATCGGTCCGCAAAAGGCCGTAATTGTGCCGGCAAGCAGACTTGTGCTCATGAAAATTATCATCCTGCTGCTAATGACTGATACCCCAAGTGATCGGGCATAATTCTCTCCCAGCAGAAATGCATTCAGATCTTTAATTTTCATAAAAGCCAATATTATGCCGGAGAAAACAGCAGGAATCAATACAACAAGCTGCGATCTGGTTACGCTGCCTAAACTTCCCATTGTCCATATAATAAAAGCTTTTAACAGCGACTCACTACTGAAATACTGCAGTATGCTGACAATAGCAGTAACAGCACTGGTAAACAAAATACCCAGAATAAGTATGGTCATTATGTCATTTACCCTCGCAGAGACAAAAAGGACAAGCAGTAAAACAAGGAATGACCCTGCCCAGGCTACAAGAGCCACAGGCCAGGATCCGTGTGCAGTGAAAAGCGCTGTCGACAATATAGTGGAAAAGCCCATCACAAACAATGCCACACCAAGGCTTGCCCCGGCGCTGATTCCCAACACGTATGGCCCGGCTAAAGGATTCCTGAAAACAGTTTGCATCTGCAGTCCGCTTAATGAAAGAGCTGCCCCTGTTAAAACAGCAGTCATTGCTTTAGGTAACCTGAAATCCAGTATGATTGTACGTAATGTTTCTCCTCCCCCGTCTGAAGAGAACAATAAACTGATAACTTGTCCTGCCGGTATTATGACTGAGCCTAATAATAGATCGGCAATAAAAAATAGTATAAATACACTTCCCAGTATAAAAAACCGGAAAAAGTAATATCCTCTTTTATTTCCGACTATAGTGTTCATCTGATCTCTTTATAATAGGTCATTTCTCCATTTAGAAGTTCAGGATGAAAGATTGCAATCAAATCACTTAATACCTTATGAGGATTGACAGTTCCGCTCTCCCAAAAATCATTTCCCCCGTGTGGACTTAGTTTATTTATATTATTATATATCCTGCCCTCCTGAAAAACTTTTAAAGATGCCAATCTTTCATCAGAAGCAACTATTTCCTTTTTTGATGACATATTGCCCATATTAATCCAGATATCCGCTTCATTACCCCATATAAGGGCATGTTCAAAAGATATAACATAGCTCTCCCGAGAATTGTTATTCCCGCCAAGATAGTGTCCGCCTGCATCTTCAATAATATTGGCCATGTATGAATTTCCGCCGGGTACCCACCATGACCCGTTATATGAAGAACCTGTCAAAACTTTTGGCTTACCGTCTGCCTCAGCTGTCAGCTCCTTCAATTTAAGGTACTCACCTTCAATATGATTGAACAGATCTTCAGCAATATCTTCTTTCTCAAACAAACACCCTGCAAATTTAATCCATTCCGCTTTGCCCAG
>CAZBWK010000139.1:0-7628 GCA_964495655.1 uncultured Prolixibacteraceae bacterium
GTTTCATATGATTAAAATTAATTATTTTCAAAGGTATCGGCTAGCCTGTCCCGATTTTAATCGTGATGCTGGTTTTTTGTATACCCTGATTTTATAATTGTTTCATGAAATACAATAAAAGGTGTAACTATTGTACAATCTATCGGTTCATTTGCTTTTGCAAGCCATTTTTTACCGGGCTATAAGGCCTTTATATACCTTGATTACGTCTTTTGCCGCACGTCTCCATTTCAATTCTCCTACCTCTTGTTTACCTGCCTTTTTCAGATATCCTGACAAGGAGGGATAGTTTAAAATTCCGTATATAGAATCGGCCATGGCGAATGTATCCCAAAAATCAATTTTTATGGCATAGTTAAGAATTTCTGAAACACCCGACTGGTTAGAAATTATTACGGGTACATCTGCCTGCATTGCTTCCAGGGGAACTATGCCGAATGGTTCTGACACTGAAGGCATAACAAATACATCAGTCATCATTAACATTTGTGTAACATCTTCTCCTTCCAGAAATCCGGTAAAATGAAATTTATCAGCCATGCCAAGTTGGGCCACCCTTGCTATCATTTTGTCCATCTTATCTCCACTTCCGGCCATAACAAATCTTACGTCATTCATTTTTTTCAGTACCAGGTAAGCAGCCTCAATGAAATATTCAGGTCCTTTTTGCATGGTAATACGTCCCAAAAATGTTACAACTTTCTCTTTAACTCCTTTTTTATGCATTTTTTTCTGTTTGGACAAAGGTTCAACAGCATTATAGACAGTTATAATTTTTTCGGGGGGTATAAAATATTTATCGATCACCATCTGCCTGGTATAGTTACTAACGGAAATAATTTTGTCAGCTGCCTCCATTCCCTCTCTTTCAATTGAATAGACTGCCGGGTTGACATTCCCTCCGCTTCTGTCAAATTCAGTTGCGTGAACATGTATAACCAGTGGTTTTCGGGAAGCTCTTTTTGCTGCTATTCCTGCGGGGTATGCAAGCCAGTCGTGGGCATGGATAATGTCAAATGAATTATTGGATGCTATTGCCTCAGCCACTATTGCATAGTTTTTTATCTCTTCGATCAGACCCGGGCCGTATGTGCCGCGGAATTCAATACGCATCTTTTCATCGGTTTTGATGGCCCGGAATTTTTTATTTCTGTTCTGGTGTTTTATCTTCCAGAACTCCTCTTCAGTCACATATGGTATTATTTCTGATTTAACCCTTATAAACTCTGTTTTATCATGCGGGTCATTGAATTCGATTATTTCTGATGCTACAGGAATGTTATTTGCACCGATGAGTTGGATAGTCGACTGATCTTCATCGCCAAAAGCTTTTGGCACAACAAAAAGCACCTCCAGGCCATTTGTCCCGGCAAGTCCTTTAGTTAATCCAAAACAGGCAGTTCCGAGCCCTCCTGAGATATGAGGCGGAAACTCCCATCCAAACATCAATACTTTCATCTGTTTAAAAATTTTATAATTATTTAAAAATAAACTAATTAAAAATTTAAGAACATATGGAACCGTTCGTTCCTCACTCTCGCATATTCTTATTTTAATCATATTTTTTTGTGTTATTTTTTGATTAAAAAAGAACATGCTCGTTTCATTCGTTCCACAGACTTATCGTTGTTTATAGCTGTATACTAAGTTGTATGCATAGACAATTGCCGCGACGCTCCATGCTTGGGAAACAGCTCCTTTTGCCTTATGAGGCGGATCGCCGTTATACATTTCCGATAAAGTTCCTACGCAATGTTCTGTCATCACCTCTTCAAAAGCCTCAATCAACTGTTTAACATATCCGAGTCCGCTTTGTTTAAATATTTTGAGACAGGCTTCAGCAAAAAACTGCATCAGCCATGGCCAGACAGCTCCCTGGTGTATCATTGTTTCCCTTTGTGCAGCGTCACCTGTAACAGTGCCTTTATAGCGAATATGGTCGGGCGACAGGGTGCGCAACCCTACCTTGGTAAGGAGTTTTTTGGCTGCTATGCTAATGATCATCTTTTTCTGCTCAGATGAGAGTGGCGAATGATCGAGAGATGCTGCTATTACCATATTGGGTCGTACAGACCAATCAGCGATACCGTTTGTAACAACATCAGCAAGGTGGTGGTGGCCTTCGTTCCAGAAGGTTCTGACAAATGCATCTCCTGTTTTGTCTGGTATATGCTGCCATTCTCCAATAAACTTATCATCACCTGAAGTCTCAGCCATTTCGAGAGCAAAGCAGATGGCATTATACCAAAGAGCATTGATCTCAACAACAAGTCCGGAGCGTTCTGCTACCGGTTTTCCCTCGAAGCATGAATTCATCCAGGTAAGGGCAATTCCTTCTTTATTAGTATATAACAGTCCGTTGTCTGTCATTTTTATGATACCGTTGTCTGAATTTTTTAAACTTTCCAGTATCTCCTTTACCGTTGTACTATAGTTAAGCCATACTCCGCGCGGCGACCTCTGTGTCTTTGAGAACTGTTGCACTGCCCAGATAAACCACAGCGGGTTGTCGGCCGAGTTATATTCAGGGGAAGCAGAGTTTATATTATCAGGGAACAGTCCGTTTTTTAAATATTGCTTATAGGTGTTTAATACTTCAGCGTATAGATAATTATTATTAATTGCAGCTGCCAGTCCCGGCAAAGAGATGAATGTTTGCCTGGTAATACTTTCGTACCAGGGGAAACCTGCTATTATGTCAGTCTCACTTTTTCTTTGGATAATGAACTCTTTTGCAGTCTGCCTCAGGGAGGTTATAAATGAGAGACGATGACCATATTTTTTCTGCTCCCTGGTGAATCTTTGTTTCAGCGACCGTGGATTGATCTCTTCTGTGCCGGCGGCAAAGACAAACGAATCACCGGGTTTGGCATATAATTCAAAGTAGCCGGGCACAAAGAGGTCTTCAAGAAATTCATATCCCCTGTTAAGTTCTTTTTGATATTCAATATTGTAATACCAATAGGGAACAGGAATGAATTCATTTGACTTACTGAACTGCATGTACAGGTCAGGATAACCTTCATAAAGCTTTGTGCTGATACCGTTTTTTACAATGTCAAACTTATTGTTAACAAACAGGTTAGCTTTACTCAGGCTGTGAATATTCCTGAAAGCGAGGAATGGCCTGAATCTCAGGGTAACCCGTTCAGATGCCTCTTCAAGTATGTAGCGTATCAGGATAAGTTGTTTTTTCTCAACCAACAACCTTTCCATAGTCAGAACCACACTTCCGATCCTGTAGGTATATTTTGTAACACTTCCAAAATCAATATTTCGTATATATTTATGTCCTTTAGGGTTATATATTCCTCCCTTATAGCGGTGAATTCCAAGGTTAAATTCTTCTTCACCCTGAAGTACTGACAGGTCAAGAGATGAGAGAAGAAGGTGCTTTTCACCATTGAAATTGTTAATGGGGCAGATCAGTAATCCGTGATATTTTCTTGTATTACAACCGTTTAATGAGGCGCTCATATAAGCGCCGGCCATATTCGACTTTAACAGTTCGCGGTTGAGCGAATATTCAAGGTTGATAAGCTGCTCCTTATCAAATTTAAGATAGCTCATACTAAATGGTCTTTACAATCTTTTTTACTTCCCCGAGTTGACCGGTAAAAAACCTCTCTTCATTTTCCATATTAATATACGGAAATTTTTTCTTAAACTCTTTGACCTTATGCATACTTTGGTTTAAAAATGCCAGATGCTCAGGCGTAAATTTATTGAATGGCCTGTGGTTCAGTGCATAGTTGATTTTTTCTATCTCTTTTGAAATAATAATACTTTCCCGGGAAATAAAAGATTCCCTGAAAATATCCCATATATGGTTAACCGCCGATTTAGAGAGATGGATCATGTCTTCCTCATAGAAGCGGTAGTCGCGAAGTTCGTCCATTACAATTTCATAGGAAGGGAAGTAGTTACATCTCTCTTCCCCGAATCCTCTTACCAGTTGATCGACAGCAAGCAGAAGGGTTGCTTTGCTGCGTTGGTTTTCAATGGCGCCGTCGTGCCAATGCCTGATAGGGCTTACTGTAAATATTATATTCAATTTCTGGTTCACCTGCCATATTTCAGGCAGAAGCAGGCGATAATCGTCAATAATTTCTGTGGGAGTCATGCGAAATCTTCTGAACTCTTTACCGGGTATTTTATGACAGTTGGATACAATGGTGCCGGATGGCTTATGTTCGTAAACCATTGATGTCCCGAATGTTATAAACAGAAAGTCTGCTTTGGCCAGGAACTCATGTGACTCAATTATCCGGTTGTTTATTTTTTTCAGAGCTGTTTCTGCATCTGGTGATGAGAACCTGCTGTGGTGATAGAAACTATGCCATAGTCCGTTTTGAAATATAAGGTCATCTGCGGTAAAAGTTTTTCCCCTGATGAGAGATCTGAGTCCGTCTGCTACAGAGACAGGGTTATATAAAATACCAAACGGGTTAATGTCTGCCGGGTATTTAAGCTCCGCCATTTTTCCGCCAATATGTTCGGTAAAGCATGAACCTGTGAACATCCACCGGTTTTTGTATCCTGATTTATTGCCAAAAGGGGGAATATCAACTTTGGTATGAAACTTACAATTCATTATACAATTTTTTGAAAATCCAGTTTTTCAAGAACAATTGCTGTCCTTGCGGGCAGGTACAATTTCAGAAAATGCTGACTGGAGGTGTTTCCTGAGGGAATAGTATAATACGACAAATCTTCGTCGATACGGTCGAATCCTCCGAATCTTCCAGAGTCAGTGTTTAAAACAATTTTATATTTCCCCGGTCCGAGAGGTATGCCATAGCCGGCAAATGACTTTTCGGGGTTGAAATTAAACACAAAAAGGAAACGGCTTCTATGGTAAGCCAGAACCTTATCGGCCTTATTTTCTGATACCACATTTACCGCAGGTACAGACAGCAACGAATTATTGCTTATAAACCATATCATTTCACGGTCGAAGTCATAAAGCCAGTGGAATTTGAGCTCCGGATCATCAGCGATGCTCCAGATCCTTCTGCAATATTTATAAGACCATCCGTTTCCTTCGCGGGGAAAATCGATCCATTCGGGGTGGCCAAACTCATTTCCCATAAAATTCAGATATGCTCCCCCGGCTGTTGAGGCAGTGATAAGTCTTATCATTTTATGCAGGGCAATACCTCTGTCGACAATTGAGTTAGGCTGGTCTTTGCGCATGCTGAAGTACATCTCCTTGTCGATCAGTCTGAAGATAATAGTTTTATCTCCCACAAGAGCCTGGTCGTGAGATTCGGCATAACTAACTGTTTTTTCTTCCATGCGCTTGGATGTCAGGTTATAGAACATCTCTCCGACATCCCACTCTTCATCCTTTTTCTCTTTAATTAGTTTAATCCAGTAATCAGGAACACCCATTGCCATGCGGTAATCAAATCCCAGTCCCCCGTGATGGCAGGACATTGCCAGTCCGGGCATGCCACTCATATCCTCAGCAATTGAAAGTGAGTGTTTTTTTGTTTGTTTAATCAGCTTATTTGCTAAGATGAAATATGTAACAGCTTCATTATCGACATTGTCATTAAAATAGTCATCGTAACTTGTAAAAGCTTTTCCCAAGCCATGGTCATAATAGAGCATGCTTGTCACGCCGTCAAACCGGAATCCGTCGAAACGGAATTCCTCAAGCCAGAACTTAAGGTTAGAGAGTAAAAAATGCAGCACTTCATTTTTACCGTAATTAAAACAGTAAGAATCCCATGCAGGATGTTCGCCCCTGCCGCCATCATGAAAAAACTGGAACCTGGTACCGTCATATTTACCTATTCCTTCCACCTCATTTTTTACTGCATGCGAATGGACAATATCCATTATAACAGCCAGTCCCATGCCATGTGCTTCATCTATCAGTCTTTTCAGTTCACAGGGTGTGCCAAACCGGGAGGAAGGTGCAAAGAAGCTTGATATATGGTATCCGAAACTTCCGTAATAAGGATGCTCGGGTATTGCCATTAACTGCAGGGTATTATAGCCGTTGGCTTTAATCCTTGGCAGCATCTCTTTCCTGAATTCATTGAAGGTATGTATTCTTTCCTCTTCACCTGCCATGCCGATATGTGCTTCATAGATCAGAGGTGGTTCATCCTTTATTACAAAGTTTATATTCTTCCATTCGTAAGGCATCCCCGGAGCCCAGACGGAAGCATTGCATATCTTACTCTCCGGATCCTGTAAAACATAGCGCGCCCATGCGGGTACCCTTTTACCGAAGTCGACAGCCCAGTGCATCGAAAGAGCATAAAGATCTCCGTGATGCAGGTCATTTGCTTTCAGTTTAAGCTCCCAGACACCTTTACCTATCGGTTCAAAGGCATAATATTTATCTTCTTTCCAGTTGTTAAAGGTGCCGGTCAGGCAGATCGATACAGCGTTAGGCGCCCATTCCCTGATCACCCAGCCGTTATCTGTTTTATGCAGGCCGAAATAGAGATGGCCGCTGGCAAACTCATAAAGAGTGCCTTCGCCTGCAAGCTCTGCCTCTTTTTCAAGTCCGGCTTTCATCCTGGCCACTATCTGACCTGTATATGGCCTTAGCCATTGATCATCTTTAATAAGAGGGGGAATGTTTTTAATCATATTCTTTTTTTATAAAGATATAAACAGAGATCCAAATACCGCTAAATTTTAGGGAAATTATATTAATATGGTTTATTTGTTTTTATTTTTTTTGAAGATACCTTTAATTGACTGCCATATATTTTTCTTTTCCTGTGTTTTTGAGGGATGTTTTATTTGTTCAGGTTTTTCTTTTTTGTTTTTTCCGGCGAAGATACGGTCAAGCAGATCACCCGGTCTCTCTATTTCCGGCATTTCCCGGTATGCAGGTATGTCGAGGGAGGCTATAAGTCCGGGATCCGTTTCCGGGAAGCGGTGATATTGTAAATTTTTATAACGGGGATCGTTATATAATTTATGAAAAAATTTTCCGACTATGGGTAGTGCTGTATAAGCTCCCTGTCCGTATGTGATTGTTCTGAAATGGATTCCCGGATCTTCTGCGCCAACCCGGCAACCGGTGACCAGCGATGGTGTCATCCCGACAAACCAGCCATCTGACTGGTTTTGGGTAGTGCCTGTCTTTCCGGCAAAATCACCGGGGATTCTATAGACAGTGCGTATTTTAGTCCCGGTGCCCTCATTAACTGCACTTTCAAGCATATGAAGTATTATCCTGCAGTTATCATTACTGATAGCGACATGACCGGGTTCCGGAGGAACAAATTCTTCGAGCAACTCCCCTTTGCTGTTACGGATTGAAACTAAATAGTATGGATCGGTTTTTTTTCCTCCGTTAATAAAAACTGAATAAGAGGAGAGCAGGTTCATAAGGTTAAGAGAGGTAACTCCAAGAGCAAGAGAGGGTACTGGTGGCAGATCGTCATGAATGCCTAACTTTTTGGCTGTTGATATTACGTTGTCAATGCCGGTTTGCATTAAGATCTCGACAGCTACAGTATTTACCGATTTCGAAAGAGCACCTTCCATCGAGTAGTATCCTTCATAAAACCCGTCTGCATTGGAGGGTGACCAATTATTAAATTAAAGTTTCCCACTTGTATGATGCCCTATAATTGGGCATGTTAAATTTCATT
>CAZBWK010000140.1:0-7455 GCA_964495655.1 uncultured Prolixibacteraceae bacterium
TAATGAAATTTAACATGCCCAATTATAGGGCATCATACAAGTGGGAAACTTTAATCTGTTAATAAGTAATCACTCTCACGGACAAAGAACAGTAAATTACGGTCAGTTTTCAGATGCATGGTTTGATTCTGTGCGAACATTGATATATGACACTTCTAAAGAATACTATATAATCAATGCACACAGGCTGCACTCTTCTGAACAGATCACCATTGACGGAAAACTTACCGAGCCTGCGTGGAATAGTGCAGATCGCCGGGGAGGGCTGTTAGAGAAAGAGCCTTTCCCCCTGGTCCCTATGAGCGAAGAGACTGAATTTGCAGTTTTGTATGATGATGAAAACCTCTATATCGGCGTATGGTGTTACGATTCAGAACCGGATAAGATAGTCAGGCAGCTGGCACCCAGGGGAACCACAGCTCCTGACCATTTGATGCTGTTCATTGACAGTTACCATGACCACCGGACGGGTTATAAGTTTGTGGTATCCCCTACCGGAGTTCAGGTTGACGAACTCCGGTACGACGATATAAAACGCGATGGCAACTGGAATGGCATTTGGTACTCTGAAGGTTCTGTCGATGAAAATGGCTGGTATGCAGAAATAAGGATTCCATTCTTTAATTTCAGATACTCATCTGATGAAAAACAGACCTGGGGGTTCAACATAATGCGCACAATATCAAAAGATGCGTCAAGGGGCCAGTGGAAGCCACACCTTCCGGAATGGGACAACACCACGAGAATGTCACAAATGGGCCACATTGAAAATATTTATAACATACGGGCAGGCCGGAAATTTGAATTAAGGCCTTACGGAGTAGCCGGCACTACAAAGTCGGCCGATACAGATACTTCATATCCTGTAAACTTTGGAGGTGATATCCGTTACAGTCCGGGGCCTAACCTGACGGCAGATTTCACGATCAATCCGGATTTTGCACAAGTTGACGCAGATGTTTTTGAGATCAATCTGACGCGTTACCCTACGCGGTTCCCCGAACTGCGTCCGTTTTTTACCGAGAGGATCAATGTGTTCAACACTCCCCGGGAACTGTTTTACAGCAGAAGAATAGGTGCAAGGGGCGACATCCTGGGGGGAGTTAAAATGACAGGCAAATTAAATAAGGGAGTGGAATTCGGAATGCTCGGCAACCTCACCGGTGAGTCATTATTCTCCAGCTCGCGGCAAAACGGGGAAAAAGCATTGTTCGGAGTTGCAAGGGTTAAAAAAGATATTTTTAAATCCGGCACAATAGGATTACTGGCAGCGACTAAAGAAGAATCGGAGGCTTATAACAGAACAGTTGGTTTTGACGGTAGTTTTATGCTGAACAACCATAATATTATTGATTTCCAGATTGCAAAAGGAGAAACTGAATTAGTCCGCAGTAAAGAGATGGCGTATAAATTTTCCTATATGAAGACAGGCGACATGGTTGGAGCCACCATCAGTTATGACCGGGTAGAACCGGCCTTCGAGATAAACCGGATAGGTTATATGCAAAAAGAGCCTGACAGGGGCTGGAACAGTGTTACAGGGTTAATAAGGTTCAGTCCGCGAATAAACAAATACCATATTCGCCGCATCACAACAAACCTTACATATCAGAATACGACAGATATCCTTACAACCAGATATATAAACCGGTGGCTGGCATTAAATCCCGGATTTGCACCTGCCCCGGAATTCGGAACCGTTGAGCAGGGCACAGACGGAGAAAGGTTTATTAACGGAGGGATCAGGGACGACAATAACTTTTCAGTTACAGGTGATTTAACGGTCAACCTGATCAATGAAATGTCGGTAATGGCCGAATACAGGCACTTCTCCGACACCGAGCTTACAGGCCGGTTTAATGGCAATTTTATAAAGGCCGGCTACTCAACAAGGCCCCTGAGCCTGGGAACAAGAGTAGCAGGTTCTCTGTCAGCCAAAAGTGGAACATACTATAATTTCAACAGAAAATATGTGGGGGAACAAAAAGGTCTTTCCCTGTCCGGTGAAGGAAGGATTGGCTACAGGATACTCACAACACTTGAGACTGATTACACTAAAACCTCCAACTATAACAGCATAAAGGATGGTAACTACTTTAAGGTATCTTCCAATACAACATTGATGTTCACAAAAGACCTGTTTTTACGACTTCATGCACAGGGAATATTCGGGACTACCTGGTATAGCAGTAAACAAACCTACAATGAATATTTGCTCAGCGGCCTGTTAAGCTGGGAGTACCGGCCGGGAAGTTTCCTGTATCTGGCTTATAATGAAACCCGTTTCGACGAATCCAATCCCGGACATTCAAGATATATGGCCTTCAATGACCGTACAATATTGTTAAAACTGTCATATTTCTTCAGCCTGTAAAACCGGAAAATCAGGTTTTATTCAGGTGACTGTAAAAAATTTCTATTTCCGGGGTAATCCGAAATGTTTTTCAATAAATTTAAGTGTGCCTGCAGCATTAATCTCATGTCCCCCGTTAAAATATTCTATCTCTGTATTATCAGGAATATTAAGCTTATTATACAAACGGTTTACTTTTGCATACTCAAATGCCACCCACTCATCTATGCCAACACCATCGTTATGGCCTCTTTCAACCATAAATGCCCGCGGAGCTATCAGGGCAGCCATCTCCCCGTAGCCGAATGTATTCCCGAGATCAAAATCAAACATCTCATATTCGGGAACGAACATATAGCTGTTTGGCCAATCGGTTGTGGCATTTTTCCATATCCATTCGTTAAAATCACCCGAGCAGACTGACAAACTGTACCTGTTGAGCAGGGCGGGCATTCTCATTGCCACCTTACCGCCCCATGAGAGACCGTAAAGACCGATCTTGGAAGAATCAACCCATGGCAGCGACACCAGCCAGTCGAGCATCCGGTCATGTTGCATGAGATTAAGCGAAAAAGCTGAAAGTCCTAAGGGATTGGCCTTACGCTGAAGATTCCTGTACTTATCACCCTGCTTCCAAGGGAAATGAGGAGCAAAGACTATATAACCCAGTTCAACAAGCTGGACTGCCAAAGCTTTATAAGTCTTATTGTCTGCGTCACACACAACAGAGGGAACCCCTCCCCCTCCATGCATAACCACAATAACCGGTCGCTTTTCGCCAGGTTTAATATCTTCCGGCAATAACAGGTAGCCCCAGACAAAGAGATCAGGGATCACATCAAAGGTAACTTCATAACCTTTCCAGCCGGGCCTGTTGTAGATCAACCGTGACTTAGGACTTACAGGCACCGGCTCATCGGTGATCCTTCCCATAATGGTATCCCAAAAATACTTTTGATATGAAACAGTATTTTTCTTCCATTCGTCAGGAGTTGATATTCTCATCTTATTCCAGAAAAAATCCTCTCTTACATGTCTTGATGATCCAATAAGCTGCTGAACATGTGATTCCAGCTCCTTAACCTGACAATACTGTCTTTTATCCGGGTCAAAATTATCCCTCAGTTCTGAAGGAACAGCTCCCATGCTTTGCCGCAGCATTAATCCCTGCTCCAGACAATTTAACAATTCACCGAGGCTTATATCAGTCAGGGGCTTCCATGGTTTCCGGCCATCACTGATCAATTTCAGTGAAGTGCCATATTGGCCTGACAGCTTTTTTGCCCTTTCAAACTCATCATTAACATCATCAAATGAAGGAGTTGTAATTCTGCCCGGAGCTGCAGAGTTATTAGAACGGCCACCGCCCTCCCGGGTTAACTGCGACGGCGGACCGGCAACTTCGGGATGCACTGAATATTCAATGATCAGTTTCCTCGGTGCAATCATACCTGCAATTTCTGCATCGCCAAACTCGCGGAGAACACCAAAAAGATTTCTGTAAATGGGCTCTTCCCAGAGGTTGTCCCTGTTCTGAAAATAACCGCTTATCAATGCTGCATCGATCCTGGTATCCACTGCGGCGCTGTAAAATCCTATCAGTCCGCCCTCTCCCCACCCCACAATGCCTACAGGCAGAGGCTTGTCACGGTTTTCCTGCTCAAACCAGTCAATCGCAGCCAACACTTTTTGCACCTCATATCCTATCAGGTGTCTTCCAAATGTATAAGCCTGCCGGTATACCCACTCCCTGTGAGGCTGGTTTGTAAACCTGTTAAGCCTTTCATTGCCTGACAGCTCACACGACCTGTTAACCGGCACCGGAATGATAACCTGGCACCCACTTTCAGCAAGACGTCTGGCATATTGCATCTCATTAGCCAGTCCGGGGTAACTACCGATAACCATCTCAGGAATCTGGTCAGCATCAGGGATCACAACCAGCCGGCTTCTGATATCTCCTTTGGGCTGAAGCAACAATCCTTCGCCGTGGATACCTGCAAAAACATTCCATCTTACTGCATAGGCGTCGAATAGTTCATTGCCGGCAACTTTGGCAGAAACAGAGGTCCCGGAGATAAAATCCATCGATATTACTGAAAGTCTCTCATCTACGGCTCCTATGATCTTTTTCAAACGTTCTCTGTTGGGATCCATAGATCTGCTGTACAAACCCGGACTTGAAAAATCAACATTCCGGTACTGACTTCGTTTATTAACAGCATCTTCAATTTTTTTATCGAAATATCTGTTCATGCCCTCAACCATAACAACCGACAGGTCATCATCGCCCATAAGGGGAGCAGCCTGAAAAGGAAGAATCTGGGCTGAAACCGGAAATACAAGGACGATCAAGATCAATAACAAATTTTTCATCTATTTAAAATTTTATAATTATTTTAGCCAGTTCATTCTGTCCCAGTATGGTAAATTTAAAAATTCAGGATCAGGATAGGCAAGATCTTTGGCTCTCTGCAATGACTTATTATCCAAATATTTTCCATCAGCAGCAACTAATGACTGTTCAAGGTATTCACGACGGTCGATACCCACAAGCACTGATGACACCTCCGGGTTTGAAAGGGCGAATTTAGTTGCCAGTGCAGGCAAATTATAATCTTTTCCGTCCAGTAATTCATTGTATATTTTGAGGTGCTCCTCCACATCACTGAGGGCAGGATGCAGTCCCCTGCCCCTGTCACTCAGCAGCCCTTTTAAAAGGACTGACCTGATTACCAGTCCCACCCCGCTTTGCAGCGCTTTGCTAAAAAACTCAGACTGCCTCTGGTCCATCAGGTTATAGGGCAACTGTATTACATTCCACACTCCCGACTCAATGGCTTTTTTCGTCTCCTCCGGTTTATAAGTCGAGGCTCCGGTTGCTGTTATCCTTCCGCTTCGTTGCAATTTTAAAAAGATATCTGCGATCTTTTCATTTTCAAGCACCTTCATTGGAGCCTGGTGAAGCATAAAAACATCAACATGATCCGTTTGCAGAGTCTTCAGGCTCTCCTCCAGGGAGGATTCTATTATTTTCTCAAGTGCATCATCCTCAGGGATATTACCATCCGGATCAACAAAATGCCTGCATTTGGTACAGATCAGCACCTTATCGCGACATCCTTTAAAAGCCTCTCCCATTATTCGTTCACTCTCTCCGTACATACGTGCAGTATCAAAAAAATTGATCCCCGAGTCAATTGCCAGGTGCAAAAGATCTATTGCTTCCGATTCTGAAAGCATATCTTCCTTACTTTTTACACCTATACCGTATGGAATACCGATCTCGACACCTCCAAAGGCAATTTCAGAAACCCGGAGGCCGGTTTTCCCCAGTGCGCGTTTTTGCATAATATTTTAGCTTATTTACGTCTCTCTTTAATAACAATTTTGCATCTGGCATTATCACAATCAATCTCAGAATTGTATATAAACCCGTGTCTTTCGGCTATAGGTTTATATAATGCCGGACAGTGGTCACAATATGAGTGATAGGGTGTCATATGCTTCAGTTCATTAAGCATTCCCTTTGAGGGGCATTTGTGCAGATCTATACTAAACACCCCTTTCGCTTCATCAAGGATCATCGTAAAATCTGCAGCTTCTTCATTAAGCGAATGAGACCAATAGTTGTAGCACCCTGCAAGGCCTTCCTCAATTATCAGCCTTTCCAGCGAATCTTTAAGATACAGATCCGATAATTCTGCCCAAAACTTTTCAACCTCCTGCCTGCCGCCTTTCTGTTCTAAAAACTTAAAACCTTCACTATATGCAGGTATGAATTCCGTACATGATATCATAGCTTTTTCTCCTTTCTGATTGTTTAGTGAACTCCTTCATAGTATGGTGCGACACATGTGGGTGCCTCAGGCCAAATATGGTAAACTTCTTAAAATCTTAACCTTGAAAATTTATAATTGTTCATTGGATTTTCAATAGATTACTGGTATACCCATGACTTATCAAGAAGAGTAATATCGGTAACTGCCAGTCCGGTTCCTTTTGATCTGCTTCCGGCACAATTACCTATCAGAATATTCTGATCATCAACGAAATGAATTGCGATATAGCAATACCAGCCGTCAGGGTCATCATTTATATTCTTAATATATTCCCACGACTTCCCTTCATCTTTGGATACCGCCACTGTCAGGGGCGTGCGCTTACCTTTTATCTCCTCAACCGAACCATCATTATTATTCCAAACTATAATCCAGTCATTTGTCCCGGGAATCCTCTCTATGGTAGCAGGCGACAAAGGAGAAGGGATATTGCTCTGTTCAATATGGCTCCATGTCTCACCCCTGTCGGATGAAAATGACAACTGCTGAAATCCTCCGCTTGCCCGGATGAACATCATCAGCCTGCCGTCTCTGAGTTCAATCAGTCCCGGTTCCTGGGTAACAATATCAGTTGCGTCGGGCACTTGAGTGCTTGAACTCCATGTCATGCCATTATCGTCAGAATAGTAGCAGAAGAGATCCCCCTTGCCTTGCCATTCGCCATCGGGAGTAGTATGCAATGCAACTGCCATAACCAGCCTGCCGTCTTCCAGCTGCAGCACCCTGTCGTTATTCAGCACAAAGTAGCCCTCTTTATCTGTTATGCATGGTATGGGATCACTCCAGCTTTTAGCTTCATCTTCAGATATTCGCATCATCGGGATACAATCCTCTGTGGAATTCTTTCTGAGATAGAAAAGCGCGATATCATCATTCTGCAGCCGGAGCAACGATACTGACATAACATTCAGTCCTCCTTCGTTGGGAAGGATAACTTCATCATGGTCAGTCCATGTTCTGCCTCCGTCGGAAGAGTGACGGCCTGCAAGATACGCAGGTGCATGATCACTGCCTGAGTCTCCGGTATAATGGCTGTAAACAAACAGGATGCGGCCGTCTTTCAGATTAATAAAATCACCCTCACTGTTACGGGGATTATTATCTGAAGGAGGAAGCCTTAAGACCATTCTGGGAGGAAATACCTTATCACTTTCATCATGAGAGCATGAAGCAAATAGTAAAATTGACACGAAAACATAATAAAACAGGTAACTAAAACGGATAATTTTCATTCGTTTAAAATTTTGTAATTACTTGTAA
>CAZBWK010000141.1:0-7267 GCA_964495655.1 uncultured Prolixibacteraceae bacterium
ACCCGGCAGCGGAATTTTATGGGTTTCACATTTTTTCTTTATTCCCAGTTTTTTCAATCCGTTGGCAAATTGTTTGACTTTATCAAACAACTCTCCATAAGTGAGTTTAATCTCCTGGTCTTTTGGATCATTTGGCTCCCAGATGATTGCCACCTGGTCCTTTCTCATGAACATATTACGTTCAAAAATATTTTCAGTAATGTTCAGTTTACCGTTTATAAACCAATTCACATCAGGAGCATTGTCTCCTTCAAACTTCCAATCCAGGACTTTATCCCATTTTTTACGCCAATAGTGGCTTTCTGCTATCTTACCCCAAAATCCATCAGGATCAGCAACACTTTCCTGGTACTTTTCCAGGTATTCAGCAAGACTGGTTATTTTATTTACCATAACACAAATAATTTAAAGTTCAAAATACCATTTCACAAATCGGCACGAAAATAATAAGAAATCTCTTTTTATGAAAGTTTATTTAATATATTGTATAACACTAATTTAAATAAAATTTACGAACATATAAGTCGATAGTTTAAATATTAAAAAAATGCTGCTTTTTATATGATAAAAATCAAAATCTTTAAAAGGTGTTACATTCTATTTGCAGGTGTTTCCGGGGTGATTTCGCAAAATATTAGTTTCATGATAAATATTTCCTGAATGTTTAAATGATTATATTAAATTAGTGAAAAAATTAAGCTATGGGTATTCGTAATTTCAATGATCTGCTGGAGGCAGTCAGGAAACTGCCCGGAAGAAGGCTGGTAGCAGTGAACGGGGTTGATGCCAATACTTTGGAAGCTCTCAATATTGCAGTAGGAATGGGACTTGTATCGGCCATACTGACGGGCTGCAGGACTGAGATAGAGAAAACCTGTAATAATCTTGATATAGATGTTAACAGTTTTTCGATAATAGATGCCCGGTCGGAGAAAGATGCTTCCGAAAAAGCTGTCAGACTCATTAATGAAGGGAAAGCTGATGTAATAATGAAAGGGCTTATTTCAACTGATAAATTTATGAAAGTATTGCTCACCAAAGAGTACGGACTGGTACCAAATAACGGTACCTTAAGTCATATTGCTCTTATGGAGAATCCTTTTTATCATAAATTACTGTTTTTTTCAGATGCAGGAGTGATCCCTTATCCTGACCTGCCCCAAAAGGTGTTGATGACTGAATACCTTATAAAGACTGCCAGGGCTTTCGGTATTGATAATCCGAGGATTGCTGTTATAGCCCCTACTGAGCAGATCCTTATTTCCATGCAGTCATGTATCGATGGTGCCGTGATTGCAAAAATGGCAGAAACCGGACAGATCACGGGGGGAATGGTCGACGGACCTATGGCTCTTGATATAGCTCTCAACAGCGGGGCTGCAAATATTAAGGGCTTTTCATCTTCAGTTGCAGGTGATGCCGATGGTTTGTTATTCCCAAACATTGATGCAGCTAATGTCTTTTATAAAACAAATTCGAAAATATGTAATGCCCAAATGGCAGGGATCATCGCAGGTGCCAAAATTCCTGTGGTTGTTTCTTCAAGGGGTGACAGTGAAAAGACTAAACTCAATTCAATCGCTTTGGCAACGCTGATCAGTTAGGGATATGGAAAAAATGCACCGAATACTTGCAATAAATCCCGGTTCCACATCAACCAAATTTGCTGTCTATTATAATGAGGAGTGTGTGCTAAAGAAGGCAATAAAGCATTCTGTTGATGAAATCCTGGAATACAGAAATGTTATTGATCAGTTTGATTTCCGGAAGGCACTGATTATTGATGCACTGGTGGCAGAGGGTATTGATGTGGACTCACTGAAGATCATAATTGGCAGGGGCGGACTCATTTATCCCACAGAATCAGGTATATATAAAGTTAATAACCGGATGCTGGAACATGCGCGAAGGGGAATCATGGGACAACATGCCAGTAACCTGGGACCTCTGCTTGCAGATTATATCGCACTGCAGATACCCGGTGCAGCAGCTTATATTGCCGATCCGGTGGTGACTGATGAAATGGATGATATCGCCCGCTTTGCCGGTCATCCGAACTTTGAACGTTATTCTGTTTTTCATGCATTGAACCAGAAAGCAACAGCCCGGCTTCATGCTAAGAAAACAGGAAGGAAATATGAGTCGCTGAGGCTTATTGTTGTTCACCTTGGCGGTGGTATCTCTGTTGGTGCACATAAGTATGGCCGGGTTGTTGACGTAAATAATGCTTTTGACGGTGAAGGCCCTTTTAGTCCGGAAAGATCCGGGACATTGCCGGCCGGACAGCTGGTCACGGTATGTTTCAGCGGAAGATACTCTGAAGATCAGGTCCGGAGGATGTTAACAGGAGAGGGGGGCTATGTAGGATACCTTGGAACCAACAGCGACAGGGAAGTAGGTGAAAGGGCAGAGGCAGGTGACGAAATGGCAGCAAGGATACAGCTGGCTCTCTTTTACCAGGTAGCAAAATATATAGGGGAGATGGCTGTAGTTCTTGACGGAGAGGTCGACGGGATAATACTTACCGGCGGACTGGCATATAATGTTAATCTGGAGAATTATTTAAGGTCTAAGGTTTCATTTATAGCTCCTGTCTTTTCATATCCCGGCGAAGACGAACTTGAGGCATTGGCCGCAAGCGCTCTTCGGATGGCAAGGGGAGAGGCCGGCGCTAAAGAGTATGTGAAATAAAAAAAATCCATATTTTAGCTTTTCTTATTTAACTAAAAAAACTATAGATGAACTTCAAAAAAAATATTTTTTACCTCTTCCTGATAGTTTTGTTAATCATTTCTCCCGGATGTCACAATAATGCCGGCCGATTGAGTAATATAAATTTTCCCGGTTACCGGTCTGTCCGGGTCATACATCCTGACGTTTTGAACAGAGCAGCTCCCGTATCATCCTATCCGGACAGCTGTCAGGCTGATCTGATCAAGAACCGCAGGGTAAATGGCTACAGGGGTATTTGGTTTGAACTGAAACAGGTCTATGAGTACGGAGATAAATACTCGGGCGGACTGGGTACTTATACTGCAAAGCATGTACCCCTCGCAATTTATGCTCCCGAAGTCAGGAAAACATTTTTTGTTTACGGAGGTACTACCGGAGCTTACGAGAGGCACCTGCTCTGTATGATTGGTGAATATGACCACAGAAATGGGAAAGTCTCCCGGCCTGTTATCGTCTGCGATAAACAGGGCGTAAATGATCCTCACGACAATCCATCACTACTGATCGACGATAATGGTTATTTATGGGTATTTGTCAGTGGCAGGGGAAGCAGGCGTCCCGGTTTTAAATTTCGCAGCTGTGAACCGTACAATACAGACTCATTCATTCAGATTACCGAAGAGGAGATGACCTATCCCCAGCCATGGAAAACAAACTCGGGTTTTTTCCATTTTTTTACCAAGTACACAGGGATAAGACAACTCTACTTTGAGAGAAGTTATGACGGCATTGACTGGTCGGACGATCAATTGCTGGCTGCTATTGCCGGCAGGGAAGGTGAACGGTCAGGCCATTATCAGACCAGTGCATGCTTCAACGGACAAAAATTAGCTACTTTCTTCAACAGGCATCCTGATGGTGCTGCAGATAAAAGAACTGACCTCTATTATGTTGAAACTGAAGATATGGGAGAGACATGGAAAAATGCCCAGGGTGTGCACCTGCAATTACCTCTTATTGAAAGAGATAGTCCGGCCAGGGTAATAGATTATGAATCGCAGGGTAAAAACATTTATGTGAAAGATATGGCATTTACAGACAAAGGTTTTCCAGTATGTTTGTATATTCGCAGTAACGGACATGAACCCGGTCCGGGAAGCGCTCCCTACGAATGGTGTGTGACCCGGTTTGACGGGGAGTCGTGGCTAACCTCTGTTGTAACTGAATCTGACCATAATTATGATATGGGAAGCCTTTTTATCTCAGACGATGACTGGAAAATTACAGCGCCAATCGTTGCAGGTCCTCAGAAATGGGGAGTCGGGGGGGAGTTGCAGATATGGCAGTCAGCGGATTACGGCAAGAACTGGGATCTTCAAAAAGATCTGACTGAGAACAGTGAATTTAATCACTCATATGTGAGGCGCCCGGTTGACTTTAAAGAGCCTTTTTGTTTTTTCTGGGCTGATGGCAATCCGCATGAGTTCAGTAAATCACAACTCTATTTTGGTGACTTCAGCGGAAATGTTTGGCGGCTTCCTTATGAAATGAAAAGAAAATATGAAAAGCCACATAAAATTAAATGATCTTTATTAATTTTTTGTTTAATAAATTTATAATGAACATATTAAATAATAAATTGTCAGGTTTGCTTATAGCGGGTTTACTGCTATTTCTTAATCAGGGGAAAGCATCAACAACGAATTATGGAAAAAATGATATTTCCGGGCCGAATATCATTTTTATCCTTACAGATGACCAGAGATGGGACGCACTGGGATATGCAGGTAATAAAATTATTCAGACACCTGAAATGGATAAGCTGGCAAAGAGAGGCGCCTATTTTAAAAACGCTGTGGTAACCACTCCTATATGCTCAGCAAGCCGTGCAAGTATCTTCACCGGATTATATGAGCGAACTCACAGATATACATTTCAGACAGGGCCGTTACGAAATGAATATATCAATGAATCATATCCGGCTATTCTGAAAAAGTCAGGTTACCATACCGGGTTCTTTGGCAAGTTCGGAGTTAACGTAAGCGATCCGGACCGATTATTTGACATTTTTGAGAATTACGACCGTAACGGCAGGTACCCTGACCGGCGGGGCTATTACTATAAAATGCTTGACGGGGATACAGTGCATCTGACGCGCTATACCGGACAAAAAGCGTTGGAGTTCATCGGGAATGCTCCCTCCGGAAAACCCTTCTGCCTGTCGCTCAGCTTCAGCGCCCCTCATGCTCATGATCCGGCGCCCCTGCAGTATTTCTGGCAGGAGGAATCAGATCACCTTTACCAAAAGACTGATATGCCCGGTCCGTCACTGGCAGATGATAAATATTTTTCCGGCCTGCCTCTGCCTGTTCGGGAAGGATTTAACAGGTTGCGCTGGACCTGGAGGTTTGATACTCCCGAAAAATATCAGCACAGCGTAAAAGGATATTACCGGATGATACATGGAATAGACCTGGAGATAGCCAAGATAAGAAGAAAACTTAAAGAGAGGGGGATTGACAAAAATACAGTCATCATTGTTATGGGCGATAACGGATATTTTCTTGGTGAACGGCAGCTGGCAGGTAAATGGCTTATGTATGATAATTCCATTCGTGTACCATTGATAATATATGACCCCCGAATAAAAAAACAGCGCGATATTGAAGATATGGCTCTTAATATTGACATTCCGGCCACCATACTTGATCTGGCAGGTATTGATAAGCCTCCTGCATGGCATGGACAGAGCCTTGTTCCCATGGTTACAGGGGAGCGGCTGTCAACCGGCCGCGACACAATCCTGGCAGAGCACCTGTGGGAATTTGAAAACATACCTCCAAGTGAGGGTGTGCGAACAGCCGAATGGAAGTATTTCAGGTATGTCAATGATAAATCCGCCGAGGAGTTATACAACCTGAAAAAAGATCCTGCAGAGGCAGTTAACCTGGCAAAAGATGCCTCTTACGCCGATGTGCTTGATAAGCTCAGGAAGTCATGTGACAGGTTAACTGAAAGATATGCAGATAAATATTCAGGCGTGCCTCACGGACTCATGGTTGAGTATATCAGGGAACCCGAAAAGACCAGGATCAATGACGACCGGCCCGGGTATAGCTGGATAGTGCCCGGAGAAGCTGTTTATCAAAAAGCTTATCAGATACTTGTCTCATCAGACAGGTCGAAGATTGATAATAATATCGGGGATATATGGGACAGTAAACCGGTCAGGAGCAATATGTCAGTTAATATTGAACATGCTGGTGAGAAGCTTAAGCCTGATTCAACTTACTTTTGGAAAGTAAGGATCTTTGATAAAGATAACAGGTTGTCAGACTATTCCGCCGTACAGCAATTTCATACAGGTTCATTTAAAGGTACAGTCTCTTCAAAGAATTTTTTCCAGGTTGAGCGTATCTCACCGGTAAGCTTCAGCAAACTGACAGGTAACAGCTATTTTATTGATTTTGGCAAGGATGCATTCGGAACAATTGAACTGGATTACAAGGCAAAAAAACCGGAAGTTTTAACTGTCCGGCTGGGCGAAAAACTGTCAGATGGAAAGATAGACAGGGATCCAGGGGGATCAATCCGCTATCAGGAGGTGAGCCTTGACATTACACCGGGAAAACAACACTATACATTGAAACTGCCACCCGATAAGAGAAATACGGGCGGGGACGCTATACTGCTTCCCGATTCCTTTGGAGTGGTACTGCCCTTCAGGTATTGCGAAATCGAAAATGCATCAGAAAATATAGAAGCTGACGATATCCGGCAAAAAGCTTTTTTTCACTATTTTGACTACGGTCAAAGCAGTTTCTCAAGCTCTGATGACATACTGAACCAGGTCTGGGATATCTGCAAATACAGTATGAAAGCTACATCATTTGCAGGACTGTATATTGACGGTGACCGGGAGAGGATTCCGTATGAAGCTGATGCCTATATAAATCAGCTTGGCCATTATTGCACTGACCGCGAATATGCAATGGCGCGGCAGACGATAGAATATTTCATGTACCACCCTACATGGCCTACAGAATGGCTTCTCCACACTGCAATGATGATAATTCAGGATTATTACTATACAGGAGATGCCAAACTGATTGAAGAATATTATGAGATGCTGAAAAATAAAACCCTGAAAGAGCTGGCCCGCGAAGATGGGTTAATAAGCACAGAGACAGGAAAAGTTACAGGTGAGTTTATGGGAAAAATCGGCTTTGCTGACACGACAAAGAGGTTGCGTGACATTGTTGACTGGCCACAGGCACAAAAAGGATCAGGCTGGAAACTTGCTGATCCCAAAGGTGAAAGCGACGGACACCAGATGTTGCCGGTAAACACTGTCGTGAATTGCTTCTTTTATGAAAATATGAAAATAATGGCTGAAGTTGCCAGGCTGCTGAATAAGCCTGCGGATGAGGATGAATTTCAGTATATGGCATCAAAAGTGAAAAAAACTATCAATGAAAAACTTTTCGACTTCCGGAGAGGTATATATATCGACGGAGAAGGAGCAGACCATTCTTCGCTGCACTCAAACATGTTGCCCTTGGCATTTGACATAGTACCCGAAAAGTATAAGTCA
>CAZBWK010000142.1:0-7250 GCA_964495655.1 uncultured Prolixibacteraceae bacterium
CAGCTATCGAAAAAGCCGAACTTTACTTTAAAAGTGCCGGTACGGTTGCCCGGGTAAATGTCAAAAACGGCGAATTGGTGCGAGCCGGTACCGAACTTTGCAGTCTTCATGATGATGAATTCCGGTTCAACCTTAAAAAAGCTGAAATTGCTCTTGAAAAGGCCAAAATCGATCTGCTTGATGCCCTCTTAAGTATGGGGTACAAGAGCATTAACGATGATATCCCCGCGGATCATTTGAATATTGCCAATATACGGTCGGGTTATGACCAGGCAGAAATTCAGTACGAGGAGGCTCTGCATCAATTGGATAATACTGTTTTAAAGGCTCCCTTTTCAGGTAAGGTGGAGGGAGTTTTACAGAAAGCGTGGGAAAAAGCTGACCTGTCAAAGCCATTTTGTACACTTATTAATGACAGTAGGTTTACTATTGATTTTCCCTTACTGGAAACGGAAGTCCATGAAGTTAAGACAGGACAAAAAGTTACGGTCTCTCCCGTCATCGGACTTGAACCTGCCGCAGGTGCCGTTACTGAAATTAATCCTAGGATAGACGAAAACGGGCTTGTACAGATAAAAGCTGAACTTGTCAATCCCGGTGGTTATATTGAAGGTATGAATGTAAGGGTGAGCATAAAAAAATCAGTCCCTGACCAGTTGGTTGTTCCCAAGCAGTCGGTTGTTTTGCGTCAAAACCGTGAGGTGCTGTTTCGTTATACCAGCGGCACTGCATACTGGACGTACATTGAGGTATTGGACGAAAATGAAGATCAGTACGCTGTAAAGGCCGCACCCGATGCCTCCCTTAATCCGGGAGATACTGTTATAGTGTCGGATAATTTGAACCTGGCGCATGAGTCGGAGGTGGAGATAGAGTAGTTATGGTCAATTTTTTAATAAACCGCCCCATAGCAGTAATAATGTCTTTTCTGGCATTGCTGCTGACAGGCCTGGCAACCACAACCAGCCTGCCTGTATCCCTTATGCCCGATATCGACATTCCGGTTGTTTCAATTCGTATCTCATCAGGAGAAATGCCTGCCCGTCAGTTGGAAAACACTGTTGTAAAACCTTTACGCAATGTGTTGAAAGAGGTTAATAATGTAGATGTACTAAAAAGTGAAACCCGCGACGGGACTGCCTGGGTTGAGTTGCGCTTCAGGCACGGGACACCTGTCGGCCTTGCCTCGGTTGAAGTAAATGAGAAAGTTGACAAAGCTATGAATTTTCTTCCCCGCGATATGCGGCGCCCTGAAGTCATAAGGGCAAGTGCAGCCGATATACCTGTATTTTACCTTATGGTAACACAAAAGGGATCTGATTTGCCTGATATTACACCTGGCGGTGATAATATTGCAGGACTTAGAGGTAAAGTGACCGGCAGGCCGGCGGAAGATAAGCCGGAGGAACTTCTTAACTTAAGCAGTTTTACCAGCCAGGTTGTACGTAAACGGCTCGAACAATTGCCCGAGGTTGCCCTGGTTGATATGAGCGGCCTTCATTATCCGGAGATAAGGCTCATTCCGCGCAGTGCATATATTCAAAGCGGCTCTTTTTCTATCTCTCAGTTGGAGCAGGTATTACGCGAGAACAACGTTGATCTGGGGAACCTGCTTATCCGTGACGGACAATATCAGTATAATATACGATTTAATACACGCCTGCGGGATGTGTCTGATATAGAAAATATTCCGGTTAATATCGGGGGTAAGGTAGTAAAGCTTAAAGAGTTGGCCGGGGTAATACTGCAACCTCAACTCCCGCAGGGCAGTGTTCGGTTCAATTCAAAAAATGCCGTGAGCATGGCTGTCATAAAGCAGTCGGATGCCCGGATGGCGGACCTTAAAAATGAATTGGAGTATATTGTTTCCCGGTTCAGGGAAGATTACCCGGAATTGGAATTCTCAGTCACGAGAGACCAGACAAGGCTGCTTGAGTATTCAATGGAAAACCTGTGGCAGAGTCTTTTGGTTGGCGGACTGCTGGCGTTTTTATCTATGTTTATGTTTCTTGGGGAACGCAGGGCGCCCTGGCTGATTGGCATAAGCATACCGGTAGCGCTTATTATCTCTTTACTCTTTTTTTATCTGGCAGGACTGTCAATTAATATTATCTCATTGTCAGGCCTGGTTCTCGGAGTGGGAATGATGATCGATAACTCAATAATTGTAATTGATAATATTACCCAACATCGTCAGCGGAAATTTCAAACCACCAAACCCACAACAACTCCAGAATCCCCTGAAACAATTGTAACCACAGGGTCCATTATAACCCCATCCCCTCCTTCCCCCTCCCTCCTGAAATACCTCAACGCAGCCTGCACCAACGGCACCAATGAGGTCATCAGGCCGCTTATAACTTCGGTGCTGACTACTTGTGCAGTTTTTATACCATTAATATTTATGAAAGGTATGGCAGGCGCCCTCTTTTTCGACCAGGCCATAGCCGTGTCCATCGGACTGGGAGTGTCGCTTATTGTGTCAATAACATTGTTGCCAACGCTCTACAGGCTCTTTTACAAAGGCACCAACAAGGATTCTGTTATTAACAAAAAACAGCCTTTGTACTATTACTGGTATGAATCGGGACTTAAATTTGTTTTGCGAAAGGGGTATTTTTTTGTTGCAGTTGTTTTATCGATGCTTGTACTGGCTGTAATATTTTGGTTCTGGCTTCCGGTTACCCAGTTCCCCGAAGTCAGCCATGATGATGCAATACTTGAAATAGACTGGAATGAACCGGTAACCCTTGCCGAAAATATGGGCCGGACATATACGCTCCTTCATGATTTGGAAACAGGGCCGGTTTATGTAATAGAAGAATCAGGACGGCAGCAGTATATGCTTAACAGTACCGAAGAGGCCGGCATCTCTGAAAGCAGGCTGTTTTTAAAGGCTGATAGCCCCGATGCCTTAGAGAAGCTTATCGGTGAGCTTGAACTGCGGATTAGAAGCAGATATCCGGAGGCTGAATACAGCTTTTCCGAGTCTGAAAACCTTTTCAACCTGGCTTTTGGCAAGCCCGAGGCGCCATTGGTTGCCCGGTTTATGCATTATAACCCCGGAGGCATCAGTTTTTTGGATGAGCTGGCATCACTGCAAAAAGCAAATGAAAATGAATTTGGTGACAGGGTGCAGTCGAAACTTATTACCCGCCAGATTGTCCATTTAGAAACAGATCCGGAAAGGTTGCTTTTATATAATGTTGACCAAAATGACCTTCTTCGTGAGATAAAAAGCGCTTTCAATACCAATACTGTATTTACAATAAACGACAATAACATGTATGTTCCGGTCAGCATCGGCAACAGCTACCGGTCGGTATATGATATTGTAAAGCAGGTAACGGTTAAAAACAGTAACGGCGGGCATATTCCGCTGTCGGGACTTGTGAAGGTGAGCCAGGGTGTTGGGTTAAAAGCGATAGTTGCAGGGAAAGAGGGAGAGTATTTCCCCGTTATGCTGACTGCTGATCCAAATGAATTCCAGGGCCTGGCTTCCAGGTTAAGGGAGATTTCAGACAGTCATGAAGGTTTTGATGTTCAATTCGGGGGGTCAATACTTTCAAACAGGGATATGCTGGATGAACTGTTGCTGATTGTACTTATAAGCCTGCTGCTGCTGTATTTCATCCTGGCTGCCCAGTTTGAATCGTTTGTGCTGCCTCTTATTGTGTTGTTTGAAGTGCCTTTGAATATGTTCGGGGTGTTTTTGTTATTGAAACTATTTGGTTCAGGTATAAATATTATGTCGGCAATTGGTATTATTGTTATGGCTGGTGTTGTCATAAATGATTCTATTTTAAAGGTAGATACTATAAATAAATTAAAGGACAGCGGCTATTCGTTGTTACACTCAATTTTTGAAGGAGGCCACCGGCGTTTGAAGCCGATTATTATGACAAGCCTTACAACGATACTGGCGCTGTTGCCTTTTCTGTTCCAGAAAGGGATGGGGGCAGAATTGCAAAAGCCCCTCGGACTGGCTGTTATAGGTGGTATGATCACCGGAACTTTTGTCAGTTTGTTTTTCATACCACTGCTGTATTATTTGTTTAAGAAGGAGAGGAGTTGAGAGTTTCAGAGTTTGATTGTGTGATTGTTTGAGTGTTTGAAACGCGAAGCCTGAAACACTGAAACACTGAAACACTGAAACACTAAAACACTAAAACAATGAAACATTCGAACTTATAACAACAAAACGTGGAAAATGAAAAGATAAATAGTTTTTCCCCCTTTTCAGTGATCGTTGTGTTTCTGGCGCTGATGGTTATTGGGGTGGCTTTTGTGCCGCTGCTGGATGTCCGTTTCCAGCCCGACAACACTTTGCCCGGACTGTCAGTAAGGCACACCTGGCCAAATGCCTCGCCAAAAGTAATTGAAGAGGAGACATCCAAAATAGAAGGTGTACTTGGTAAAATTTCGCAGGTGCAATCTGTCGAATCGACCTCATCGGTTGGGAGGGGAGTGGTTACTCTGAATTTTGACAAAACCTCTGACCTGAACCAGAAAAGGTATGAAGTTTCCATGTTGATACGCCAGCTTCGAAGCAGCCTCCCGGATCAGATGAGTTATCCTGAAATTACAACTAACGTGGAATCAGACGAATCCCGCTCTTCTTTTATGACTCTTACAATTAATTCCCCAACCACTACCCACGAAATAGGTAAAACCGCAAACCAGTTTGTAATACCTGAATTATTAAAGATAAAAGGGATTGGCGACATTACTCTTTTCGGGATCACCCCGCATCAGTGGGAGATTACATTTGATCCTCAACTTTTAAAGATCAATACTGTTTCCCCCTCAGAAATAAGTGCTGCAATCAGCCGGATGGGCACAACTGAATTTCTGGGTAATCAGAGTGACGGCTCAGGTTCAACTGTTCCTGTAATGGCATCAGAAAAATACATTCCTCCTGAAAAATGGATAAACCTGCCTGTATCCAATAAAAGCGGAAGGATCATTTCTCTGGGTGATATTGCAACTATTAAACTGAGGGAGAAACCACCGGATTCCTACTACAGGATAAACGGCAAGAATGCAGTAAATCTTGTTATCTATTCCGCCCCCGGGGAGAACCAGTTAAAATTATCGGGTAAGATCAGGGATCAACTGCAGCAGATCAGATCACAGCTTCCCGGGGGATATTTTGTTCAGATAGCAAGGGATAATACCATATTTATTAAGGATGAGCTTACCAAGATTGGTTTAAGGACCTTTTTTTCTTTGCTTATCCTTCTGTTATTCGTTCTTGTTGTCAGCCGTTCGTTCCGTATATTAGGTATACTCTTTATAGCCCTGATCGCTAACCTTCTCATTGCCTGTGGTTTTTATTACCTTTTCAAGGTTGAGATACATATGTATTCGCTCGCCGGGATAACGGTTAGCTTCGGAATTATTATCGACAACAGCATAATAATGGTCACCCACCTGCAAAAGCAAAAGGGGCTCAGGGTGTTCATAGCTCTGCTTGCTGCTACTCTTACCACCCTCGGAGCACTCTCGGTGGTTTTCTTTCTGAAGGATACCCAGAAAGTCCTGTTGGTTGATTTCACATGGGTCATGCTGATCAATCTTTCTGTATCGCTTGTGGTTTCCCTGTTTCTGGTGCCGGCACTGATGGATACTTTTTATCACAGGAAACCAAAAGCAGCCGGATTAAAAAGACGAAAGAGAGTAGTTCTGCTTACCCGGTATTATAAAAGATTCATAAGTTTTGAGAAAAGATACAGATGGGCATTCTTTGTCCTGGCCGTTTTAGGCTTCGGTCTGCCGGTATGGATGCTGCCCGATAAACTGGAAGGAGAAGAGAAATTTAAAACAATATATAATAAAACTCTGGGCAGTGAAAAGTTTACAAGCGATATAAAACCTTTGCTGGGAAAAATAGCCGGAGGCTCCCTTAGACTTTTCAATGAGCATGTATATGAAGGAAGTTTTTACGCTGATCCGGGGAAAACTACTTTGTATGTGCGTGGAAGTATGCCCGAAGGATGCACTGTTCACCAGCTGAATGAGGCGATACGTAAAATGGAGCAGTATATCAGTCAGTTCAGCGAGGTGGAGCAGTTTGAAACAAGAATAAATGCATATAACAGTTCATCAATAACGATCCATTTTACTGCTGAAGCAGAGCAGTCGGCGTTTCCTTTTCTGCTTAAAAGTGAAGTAGAATCCAAAGCCATTTCATTAGGTGGCATGGACTGGTCTGTTTCTGGTGTGGGTAAGGGTTTTTCCAATTCACTTAATACTGATTACAGGAGCAGCCATATTTTGCTTACAGGTTATAATTTTGATCAGTTGTACAGGTATGCAGAGATTTTGGAGAGGAAGCTGCTTGAGAATCCCCGGGTTGAAAAACCTGAAATAACAAGTTCACGAGGTTGGTTCTCGGCATCCAGATATGAATATAACCTTAAGGTTGACAAAAGCCTGCTTGTTGCCCAGGGGGTGAATTACACCGATTATACAGGTTCACTTTTTACACAGCTATATGATCGTAATTTGCCGGCATTTTATAATAAAGCTGAGCTACAGCCAGTGGTTTTACTCTCTGATCAAAGCAGGGAGTATAATAAATGGGATTTTTATAATATGCCTGTCCATACACAAAAAGGCCTGAAAAAGCTGTCTGTGGGAGGCGAGATAGAAAAGCGGCTTACCGGCAAGTCGATTTATAAGAAAGACCAGGTTTACCAGTTATATTTGAATTATAATTTTATTGGTCCGGGCCCACTGGCACAGATGGTACAGGAAAGGGCAATTGATGAGATGAATAAGTCGCTGCCGCTGGGATATAAAGCTCAGAAACCAGAATCCTTTTACTACTGGTATACAAAGGACAAAAAACAATACTGGCTTTTGATCCTTATTATTATAATTATCTATTTTATAACATCCGTTTTGTTTGAATCGTTATTGAAGCCCCTGGCAGTTATCAGCCTGATACCAATCTCATTTATCGGGGTGTTTCTGACCTTTTACCTGTTCGGATTTAATTTCGACCAGGGTGGATTTGCATCGTTCATCCTGCTTAGCGGCTTGGTGGTTAATTCAGCGATTTATATAATCAACGATTTCAATAATTTAGTTAGAGGGAAGGAAAAGTCAATTACTGTAAAAACATACCTGAAGGCTTTCAACCAGAAGATAGTGGCAATAGCCCTTACTATCCTGTCTACAGTGCTTGGACTTGTACCCTTTATCTGGGGCGGACAGAACGAAGTGTTCTGGTTTGCTTTTGCCGC
>CAZBWK010000143.1:0-7167 GCA_964495655.1 uncultured Prolixibacteraceae bacterium
TTAAAAAAGTTTATTTGAGAACGAAGTGGTTACATTCGTTCTCAAATTTTTAATTTATTTATTTTCAAATAATTATAAAATTTTAAACGAATGAAAACTTATTTGACAGAGCTTTATAATAACGTAATAAATATATTATTTGAACCGCCTCTTTTCTGGGAAAAGCAAAAAGAGAGCTTCACTACTAATATTCAGCTGCTTGCAGGATATCTGATTCCTTTGATCTTTTTTGCCGCCATAGGTGTTTTTGCCGGAGAAATGTTTCGCGGGTCCAGATTTTATCTTTTTTTTCCTGTAATGAAGGCTGTAAGAAAAATTGTACTCTTTACTGTTTATTATATTGTGATGGTAATTATTATTAACGAGATGATGCCGGCATTCGGGATTAAAAAAGATCTGCCGGCAGCTCAGAAGCTGGCAGCATTCTCTTTAACGCCAGCAGTAGTGATCGCCTTTATTACCGGATTGTTCCCATTTCTGTATATTCTGAATATTTTGGGCATTTATGGATTTTATATTTTTTGGACAGGTATTAATATTTTGCTTGATTTCAGCGACAATAAACAGTATAGCTATTTTTTACTTATCATTATTGCCGGATTAATTGTATTTAGTTTGTTAAGTATATTTTTATCTAAATTATTAACAGTAATACTATAGTGGCACACTTAAAAGGAAATATCAATATAAGAAACAGGAAAGCCTCGTTTGAATATGAGTTAATTGAAAAATATATTGCGGGAATCAGGTTATCAGGTACAGAGATCAAATCAATACGCAGTGGCAAGGTCAATATGAATGATGCTTATTGTCAGTTTCATGCAAATGAGCTGTTTGCAAAGAATATTCATATTTCTGAATATGAGTTGGGAACATGTAACAACCATCCAGCTAAACGTGACCGAAAACTTCTGTTAAACAAAAAAGAGCTGCAAAAACTGGAAAGGAAAATTAAAGAATCAGGATTGACTATTATACCGACAAGGATTTTTATTAATGACAGAGGTCTTGCAAAGATAGAAATAGCCCTTGCCCGTGGTAAAAAAGTTTACGATAAACGTGAGTCATTAAAACAAAAAGATACCAACAGGGAAATGGACAGGGCAATGAGGTTTTAACAGGAGGAAGCTGATCATACTACCTCCATATTCTCAATGGGTATGATCCTGTCACCTTTATATTTTAAAAGTAAATTAGCAACTGCCAATGTGTCTTTTTCGCAATATCTTATGATGCGGTCAATATCGTGCTCTTCCCAGAATATTCGTGCAACCTGACTTCCGTCTATATCATCTTTTGGTGTAGGAATATTGAAAAGTTCGCATAGTAAAGAGAGAGAGGTATAGTGTTTATAATCACCAAATTTCCATAGTTGAAGAGTGTCGATAAGTCTGTCTTTTATTTCCCATGGTTTAGCTCCTGATATGTCAAAAATTTCGGGCAGAGGCAGATCGTTTACCAGCGCCCGGCGAGAAATGTACGGAAAGTCAAATTCCTGTCCGTTGTGTGCACATACTTTTCTTTTGCCGGCACGGTAAAATGCCGTGAGACTGTTGAAAAAGTTTTGAAGCAGGGTTCTCTCATCCTCATCATAAAATGATTTAACCCTGAAGTATAATTCGCTATGTTTTTGGAATACATAACCGGCCGAGATGCAAATTATTCGTCCGAATTCCGCATAGATCCCGGCCCTGTCATACAGTACTTCTGCCGGTTCACCGTCATCAATCTGGTTGCGCATCTTATGCTCCCAGAGTTGTTGCCACTTTTCGTTAAGGTTTCTGTATTCGGGTTTGACAGGAACAGTTTCAATATCAATGAATAGAACTTCTCCGATGTCTAAATTATGCAGCATATTGACTTTTAGTTAATTGTTAATATTGTTCAATTATAGGTAAATAATAAAAATTACTGCATGTAAAATAGTAATTTTAGTGCAGAGAAATTCGAAAATACAAAAAAAGGTATTGTATATATATATGGATTTGCTTTTAAAATAAATTTTTTAAATATATGGCCGGATTATATCCTTTGAAGTTCAGGCCAATCTTTCAGACAAAGATCTGGGGAGGAGGCCGGTTATTTAAAGATGTGTTAATGAAAGATTGCAGCAGTATTGACAATTGTGGTGAAATATGGGAGTTGTCTGCAGTCGAAGGCTTTGTATCTGTTATTGATAACGGATATCTGAAAGGCAATAATATTACCGAACTGGTTGAAATATATATGGGCGACCTGGTAGGAGACAGGATATATGAAAAATACGGGATTGAATTTCCTCTTCTGATCAAATACATTGACACAAAGGAAGATTTGTCAATACAGGTGCATCCGGGAGATGAACTTGCACGGTCGAGGCATCATGCCTACGGAAAGACGGAGATGTGGTATGTTGTGCACGCAGAAAAAGGTGCATCAATAATATCAGGTTTTCAGGGGACTGTAACTAAAGAATCCTTCATGGAATATTCTGATGAGGGGAAATTAACTGATCTTTTATTAAGAAAAGAGGTTGATCAGGGAGATGTATTATTTATCCCTGCCGGCAAAGTTCACGCACTTGGCAGGGGTTTGTTGGTTGCCGAGGTGCAACAGACTTCCGATATTACTTACCGTATATATGATTATGGGAGAAAAGACTCTTCCGGTAAAGTCAGAGAATTACATACCGACCTCGCTTTAGATGCAATTGACTTTGATAACAACAGTGAATTTAAAACGGAATACACTGTCAGAGCAGATGAACCTTCAGAAATTTTAAAATGCGACTATTTTGCTGCAAATATTATAGCTTTCAGAAATCCGGTTGAGAGAGATTATCACAAAATTGACTCTTTTTTCATATTAATGAACCTGAAAGGCAGTTATTGTATAGAGTATGTTGATGGAGAGGAGATAATTAATACCGGAGAAACAGTTCTTATTCCGGCGACTTTAGAATTATTGAAACTTAAACCACTTACCCCTGATGTTAAACTTTTGGAAATATATGTTCCGGGTAATTAATTACAGATAATCCCGGTGTATTATTTAACAATTATGCAATCAGAATGGAGATAAAAGAGGCCCGTTTTGTGGTCAGCAATACAGATGTGGAGAGATGTCCGGCACCCGACAAACCCGAATATGCATTTATCGGGAGGTCTAATGTTGGCAAGTCCTCATTGATAAATATGTTGACAAAGCGCAAGTCATTGGCAAAAACTTCCGGCAAACCGGGTAAAACACGGTTAATTAATCATTTTTTAATTAACAATGAGTGGTACATTGCAGACCTGCCAGGATATGGTTATGCTTCACTTCCGCTAAAAGAGCGTAAGAAGTGGGAGAAATTCGTATCCGTTTATATTCTCAAACGCACCAACCTCTACAACCTGTTTGTGCTTATCGATTCGCGGCATCCTCCCCTGGCAATAGATCTTGAATTTATGGAATGGCTGGGATTGAGTCAGATCCCCTTTTCAATAGTTTTTACCAAAACGGATAAGCTCAAACCTGCGGAATTAGAAGAAAATATAAAAAATTATGAAAAGATAATGTTGGAAAAGTGGGAGAGTATGCCAGGGTATTTTACATCCTCAGTATTAACAGGTAAGGGAAGAGAAGAGATATTGAAATTTATCAGTGATGTTAACAGAGGCAATATATAATTGCAATTGTAAATAAAAAATAATAAATTGATGGGGTATTAAAACAGCAGAAGAAAGAAAGTTGTAATTTTGCAGCTGAATGGAAAAAAATAAAGATCAATGATTCCTAATAATCCTCCTTTAAAAATATTCTCTGGCAGAGTAACAAAACATTTAGCAGAAAAAATTTGTAAAAGCCTGTCTATAGATCTGGGATTATCCTCTTGTCCCGTTTTCTCAGACGGTGAATTTGAACCGTGTTACGAGGAAACAATAAGAGGATCTTATGTTTTTATTCTTCAGTCAACAATGCCTCCCGCAGAAAATTTACTGGAGTTACTCCTGATGATCGATGCTGCCAAACGTGCAAGTGCAGCTCAGGTTATTGCAGTAATTCCATATTTTGGCTATGCCCGTCAGGACAGAAAAGATAAACCAAGGGTTTCAATAGGTGCAAAGCTGATGGCCGATCTGCTTTCAGCAGCTGGGGTTGACAGGGTTATAACAATGGATCTCCATGCAGACCAGATTCAGGGATTTTTTGATGTCCCTGTTGATCACCTTTTTGCCTCTGCCTTGTTCATACCATTTATCAGTAATATGAAGCTAAAAAAACTGACTATAGCTTCTCCTGATGTAGGAGGAACTAAAAGGGCAAATACTTATGCCCGGCTGCTCGGGTCTGATATGGTAATTTGTCATAAGACACGCGCCAGGGCAAATCAGGTTAACAGTATGACGGTTATAGGAGATGTCAGGGACAGGGATGTTATAATTGTTGATGACATGATCGATACTGCAGGCACCATCACAAAAGCAGCAAATCTTATGAAAAAAGAGGGAGCAAACAGTGTCAGGGCTTTTGCCGCTCATGGTGTTTTATCCGGACCGGCCGTTGAACGTATCGAAGAATCAGCCCTTGAGTATATATACTTTACTGATTCAATCCAGCCTAAATCCAATTGTCCTAAAATAAAATATTTGTCAGTTGCAGATGCTTTGGGAGAGGTAATCCGAAGAGTTTATAAAAATCAGTCAATAAGTTCGTTATATTACCGCTAATTTATATATTTGCAGCGTTTTAAGCAGGAGCATTCAGAGTGTGTTTTATAATAGCCTTTGCATTATATTAGTTGACCGGAGTAATCCGGTTGTTCAGTTCTTGTCATCAATTTGCGCGAAATAAAGCACTCTTAATTATGCATGCTGTTAGTCCCGTTGATCCGGGAAAGACTGAGTACCATAATTATTAATGTAATTTTTTAGAAATGAAATCATTTGAAGTAAAAGCCCAAAAAAGGGAGAGTTTAGGGAAAAAAAGTGCAAAACAACTCCGTGATACAGGAATGGTTCCCGGCGTTTTATATGGTAAAGATGAGGTTATACACTTATGTGTTCCCTTTAGTGAATTGAGACATTTAATTTATACCCCTAATGTATATTTGGTGGATCTCAATATTGACGGCCAGATACAGAGAGCAATCATACAGGACCTGCAATGGCACCCTGTGGAGGAGAGATTGTTGCATATTGACTTTTTGAAAGTTTTGGATAATAAACCTGTTAAAATCAGTCTGCCGGTAAGAATGACAGGATTGGCAAAAGGTATTAAAGCCGGTGGTAAGCTGAAGGTAAATATGCGCCTGCTAAAGGTTAAAGCATTGCCCGAAAACCTGCCTGATGTCATTGAAATTGATGTTACCCGCCTTGGTATTGGTGACAGTATTAAAGTAGGTGAGGTTATAAGGGAAAACTTGGAATTTATGGATAATAAATCCAATTTAATTGTAGGTGTTATTTCCACCAGGGCAGCACAAGCAGCCGCCCCGCTGCCTGAAGATGAAGAGCAGGGAGAAGAAGAAGGAGAAGAAGCAGCTGAAGAGCAGTCAGAATCCTAAAATTAAAATTGATAATTTGTGAAGTATTTAATAGCAGGACTTGGTAATATAGGTTCGGAATATAAAAATACACGTCACAACATTGGATTTCAGGTATTGGACACTCTCGCAAGGGTGTCCAATATTGATTTTAATGACAGGAGGTATGGATTTATTGCCGAATACAAATTTAAAGGGCGGATATTTATTCTCGTTAAACCCACGACATATGTCAATCTGAGTGGCCGGGCAGTAAACTATTGGCTTAAAAAAGAAAAAATCCCTCCTTGTAATTTTTTAGTTATTGTTGACGATTTATCGTTACCATTCGGACAACTACGGTTAAAAGCAAAAGGAAGTCCCGGGGGTCATAACGGATTGAGAAATATATCAGAGGCACTCGGCAGTAATGATTATGCCAGGTTAAGGTTTGGAATAGGAGATAATTTTCATGATGGATTTCAGGTGGATTATGTGTTAAGCGAATGGTCAGAGGAAGAAAAAAAGTTTCTGCCTGAAAGGATAGATGAGGCAATTGAAATAATCAAGAGTTTTGGTACTCTGGGGGTTGATCGTTCTATGAACCTGTTTAATAAAAAAAAGTATGACGCAGAAGGTAAGGATTGACAAATGGCTTTGGGCAGTGCGTATATACAAGACCAGAACTAAAGCTTCTCAGGCCTGTAGTAAAGGACATGTACTCATAGGAGGGATCCCGGTAAAACCATCAAAAGAAATACAAAAAGGAGATATAGTCAAAGTAAAGCAAGCTGCCATGTACAGAAGTTACAAGGTGATTGAGCCGGTTTATAAACGTATGGCAGCCAGCCTTGTATCAGGATTTATTGAAGATGTCACTCCTCCGGAGGAATTAGAACGGCTTGAGATACAGAAACAAATGAACCGGGTTTACCGTAAACCCGGTTCAGGAAGACCTACAAAAAAGGAGCGTCGTGACATTGATGATTTTTTTAATAGTTAAAATGATGATCCTGTTAGCCTGCAGTTAATATCCACAAATTAAACTTAATAATCATGCTTCAGGCATTAAAGAAAAGGAAAGAGAATATTGCTGAATATATCTTATACCTATATCAGGTGGAAGACCTGATCAGAGCTTTTGACCTTGATATTGAGCTGATAAACGAAAAATTGATACCTGTTTACAGGACTGATAAAGTCACATCAGATAAAATTTCAGACTGGTACAAAAACCTGATTTTGATGATGGAAAAGGAGGGTAAAAATGAGAAAGGGCATCTACAGTTTTTATCAAATCTTATTGCAGATTTAAATGAGTTTCATATAAAACTTATGGAAACAGAAGTGGTTAAAAATTATAATTCTGTTTTTAATGAAGTTTCCGGTTTACTTGCTGAACTACATCAAAAAAATCAGAATGCTGAATCTGTTGTACAGGTTGGCCTTGACGGAGTATACGGTTATCTCATTCTGAAAATTCATAAGAGAAAAATAAGCAGCGCTACAGAAGATGCAATTAAGAGGATGAGTTACTGGCTGGGTTTTTTATCCAATCTCTACAAGGATTTTGAAAATGGCAAACTGGAATTCTGAGATCAGACAAAAAGGAAAAGGGCAGCTCAATAGCTGCCCTTTATTAATGTTAACCCCCAAACACACAAGCAATACAGGACGTATTG
>CAZBWK010000144.1:0-7069 GCA_964495655.1 uncultured Prolixibacteraceae bacterium
CGTTATTATAAAATTTTTTAATTTCTAAAATATCCACTTTTTAGAGTGGGCTCAAGATTTAAATAAAAAGATTCTCTGGTTGATTAGCTTGCACCCCCGGCAAACGCTGCGGGAGAGGCTATAATGCCATTATATACCGTCTGCGGACGGTTTTTTATTTATACCCACCGGGTCACAATCCACGAAACGGTATCGACAAGACCTGGCGGGGTCAACGTTTTTAAAACAACTCTTTCGGATTAATTTTTAAAAATTCTTCATATGGTATTCCTCCCCTCCCAACCAATAATACTTTTCCAGGACGAAATTTTTCCAAAAAAACACCCATGCCTGCATTACCGGTGTTAAGACCACTCTTTACCTCCAGTCCTGTAACTCTGTCCCCTTTCTCCAAAATGAAATCAACTTCATAGTTGCCTTCCCGCCAATAATAGAGATTATATCTGTCTGAATCAGCATGATTAATCAAATGCGCACCAACAGAAGACTCCACCAGTCGCCCCCACAATTGCGGATTTATTACGGCTTTTTCAAAGGTATCATTACTTTGAGCAGTGATTAACGCATTATTATATACCTGAAATTTAGGGCTTGAACCTCGTTTGCGGATTATATTCCCCGCGAACTTATCTAACCCGGCAAGTAAGCCACACTCAGATAAAAGGTTCAGGTAATTGGCCAGGGTAGTCGTATTGCCGGCATCCTGAAGTTGTCCGGTAATCTTCGTATAGGAAAGTATCTGTCTGGAATAGAGGCAACCCAGCTCAAAAAGTCTTTTTAGTAAAGCAGGTTTATCAACACGTGTAAGCATTAAAATATCTTTGGAGATGCTGGTTTGGATGAGTGAATCTTTAATATAATTTTTCCAGCGTTCTTCATCCGCAATCAAAAAGGCAGATCCAGGATAACCACCGTAGAAAACATACTTCTCAATATTCCATCCAAAAGCAGCATTCATTTCAGGAAATGACCAATGTCCCATGTAGATCGCCTCAAATCTGCCAGCCAGGGAATCGGCCAGACCCTTTTGTATCAATAAGCGCGATGATCCAAGAATAATTACTTTGATGTTTACTCCTTCACGGGTATCTCTGTCCCATTGTTGTTTTACAATTTCGTTCCAATTATTTATTTTTTGTATTTCATCAATGACCAATAAAAATTCCCTGGCCCCGGATGTCTTCATCTGTAATCTGGCAGACTCCCATACTTGTATCAGCCATGCTGAGTTTGTTGCATAAACAGCATCTGCTGATTCATATAAACTGGCAATGGACAATTGTGATAAAAGCTGGGTCACCATGGTAGTTTTGCCCACCTGACGTGGTCCGAAAATTACCTGAATAAATTTCCTGGGTTCTTTAATTCTGACTTTAACAAACTGTAGATAAGGACGTTCAAACATAACATTTTATTTTACTCAATATATTGAGTAAAATTACTCAAAATTACAACCAATACAAACATTTACAGGCCAAAAACATTTTGTGTTAACTTGACTCTGCTGAAAATAGTGTATTTTAATAGGTAAAAAAATTTAATCCATTCTTTAAGGCAGTTCTCCTTTGACAGAAAACAAGTAAAATTTTTGCTTTTTTTGCAGCATATCAAAATATTCCAAAACTCTTTGGAGCAAATTTTGTTATAGAATAAAAGTTTTTTCTTTTATTTTGATAAAATTAAAATTTATAATCATGATAAAAAAGATATTAATTATTCTGTTAACTTTTTTTGTTGTATTTTCAACATCCGCCCAGTATGCTGATCCCAAAAGCCTGCCGGAGAACGACATAAAAATATACAGAGGAGGGGATACATATAAAGTAAAAATGTTAACCCATGAGTTCAAAGCCGTCAAACCTAAAAATATCATATTGTTAATAGGCGATGGCTTGGGAGTTGCACAGGTATTTGCAGGGCTGACAGCAAATAAAGGTAACCTTTACCTTGAAAACTGCAGGTATATTGGTTTTGCTAAGACGGCATCACTAACTGACTATATAACTGATTCTGCTGCCGGGGGTACTGCCCTTTCAACAGGTGAAAAAACTTACAATGGTGCAATTGCTGTTGATACCAATCAAAAACCTTTAACTACCATCCTTGAAGATGCCGAAGAAAATGGACTGTCAACAGGATTGGTCTCCACATCGGCCATAACTCATGCTACACCGGCATCTTTCATTGCACACCAGCATAGCCGGAATTTATACGAAGAAATAGCTGCTGATTTTCTAAAAACTGATATAGATGTTTTTATCGGGGGGGGGTATAAACATTTTTCCGAACGCAAGGACGGACGAAATCTGATCAAAGAGCTTGAAAATAATGGTTATACTGTTTTGCAAGATTTGAACAGCATTAAAAATATCAAAAAAGGAAAATTGGCCGGGTTAACAGCTTATGAGCACAACGGACGCATAGAGGAACGTCATGATATGCTTCCCGTTGCGACAAAAACGGCTATCAAAATCTTGAGAAATAATCAGAACGGCTTCTTTTTAATGATCGAGGGTTCACAAATTGACTGGGGAGGTCACGAACAAAGTACTTCTTATATCGTGGAAGAAATGCTTGATTTTGACAGAGCTGTTGGTGAAGCGCTTAAATTTGCGGCCAAAGACGGAGAAACCCTGGTTATAGTGACTTCCGACCATGAAACTGGAGGAATGGCTGTCCATAACGGAAATTTCGAAACCGGAATGGTGCATGGAGAATTCACAACAAATAATCATACCGGATTGATGGTGCCTGTTTTTGCTTATGGGCCGGGAGCCGATGAATTTATAGGATTTATGGAAAATACTGATATTCATGCAAAAATGAAAAAACTACTCTTCGGAAACTGATTTATCAATCTAACCAATTTCAATATCTCATCACTATCGAACAGGCCCTCCCTGTTTACCATGACAAGTTCTGAAACATCGAGTGAATCGTTCTGGCCCAATACCGGATTGCTAAAAATAAATGTGAGAAGAATACTAATGAAAATAATCTCTTTCATGAAGATTCCGAATATAAATATTAAAGAATATTTTCCCTTTCCGGGGCTTATTTTTGCATAATTTCAAAAAAATGAGTGCCAGGCCCTACATCCTCAACTATCACGTGATTTTTCACTTCCTTTCCCTGGATCTGTTTTCCGTTATGGGAAAGAGTATAACTGGTAACTTTTAGTGGAATACAGATATCTGACTGGCAATTGGGTGGAATTGTCACATTCATCAAAAATGCATTATTATTATTTTCAAAACCGACCTCCACACTGCCCCTGATGGTAGGATGTTTAATTTTCGCCCATTTCAGGTTGCCGGGGTGTGGCTTTATTTCTATTTTCCTGAAAGATGGTTCCAAAGGCTCAATACCGCAAATTTTTCTGGCAATAACATAAGCGGGTATAGCGCCCCAGGCATGGTTCCAGGTCATATTCTGTTTATACTTCAAATCCCATGCTTCTGAAGTCACAGTTGTGCCAAAACGGATCATGTTCATCCAGCTCCGGTCGGATTCGTTTGTTATAAGTTCAAGAGAATAATCCTCAGCACCCATTTTATAAAGCGCGTCAAAGAGGTACATCGACATTCCCGGACTGCAGGCCATGCCCCTGGAAATGAGAAAATCCCTGATTTCAGGATAGTGGTTCTCCGGTGCAAGTCCGAATGCCACCGGAAACATATTTGCATGCAATGCGCTGTGATCTGTACCTTCTCCGTCGGTATATATCCCGGTTTCCTCACTGATCAATTTTTCGTTAAAGGAAGATTTAACCAAAGAAGCCCTTTGTACATAAAATGCTTTATCTTCCTCCTTTCCCAAAACACCTGCAATTTTTTCCATTAACACCAGGTTGCGATAGTGAAAAGCATTTACTACGGTATTAATATCCGTGAAAACATACCGGTCAGTTTCTCCTTCTAAAGTAACACTGCCATGACCACTCCTGAGCACCGTTTCATTGGCAGGTGTTCCCTGGGGCCAGTCCACAATATCCCTGAAACTCTTCCCGTGGTAATGAATACTTTCCAGGAATTCAGGTGTCACAAGTCCTGTGCGGGTACTGATCAAACCATCTTCTCTGGCAAGAGCGATCAGGGTTTTCTTTTTCAGCTCATCGTACCGTTTTTCCAAAAAGCGGGAATCTCCTGTCGACATATAGTCAGCCCAGGCCATTAATACAATATGGAGGTGCCATTCTGTTGGCCAGCTGGGATTATAGATCAGAAAATCTGTAGTGTAACGCTGTATGGCAAATTCGCGATCAACGCAATAATGAGCAACCTGTTGCATGTAAGCATCTGCCTCATAAGGCATCCGTTCCCGTGCACCGCCATCAATATATATCCCCATAAAAGGTGTTACCTTAAGGGTGTGTTTACACAGCTCCCATATTTGATTAAGTTTTTCATCGGAAGATTGAAAATCAGCAGCAGCATCATCAAATTGATATATCAGTGCCAACTAACTCACCTTGTCAACCGTTAAATCTTCCTTCAGTCCTTCGACCTCCACATACCGGAATGAAGTCACTTCAGGCATATGCTCTGCAAGAACCTGGCTGTTAGGATAGTGTGAAATAAACCGGGGAATTTCAACAATGTATGTGTTTTGATCAGGCTGAAGAGCGATCTTCACCTTGTTATAAATAATGGATCCTCCGGGATTCCTGTTGACCTTGTTACCATCAGTTATATCTTCCCCCATGTGAACGATAACAGTATCTGTATTTTCTGTGCCTTCAACAGTCAGTTTCAGCGCTCCGAATGCTGCTTTCTCAAAAGTAATGAACTGGTTTCCTTCACCATTTTTTTTAACAGAAACAGGTTTAATATCATAGTAACGAACAGGATGCCTGTTCTCATAAACGTACTCTTTGTTACCGTTGATTTCAAGCTCCACCCACTGGCTTTCTCCCGGCCATTTCCTTTGTGAATCTGAAAAAATACCGGTATTAAATTTTTGTGGATCGCTGTAATCACTTGCCATGCTGTTTTGATCCCATGTTCTGACCTTCCACCACCAGGCCGTATTTTCTTTTAATGGTATGCCGGCGTAAGGTATTGATACAGACTGGCCTGATTCAACTTTTCCTGAATCCCAGATATCTCCCCTGTTTTGCTCCAGCATCTTTTCATCAGATGCAACAATAATTTGATAAGCAGTCTGCATTGATTCAGGTCCCGCAACAATCCAGGAAAAACAGGGCCGGGGATTGGTGATTACCGCACTTTCCGGATTGGATAAAAGATCGGCCATTAAGCCTTCAGGTGCATTATCAGCATCCTTCTTCTGGCAGCTAAAAAGCATAACAGCTATCATAAGAAATGCTAATGAAGAAGGTAGTTTGTGGTATAAGTTATGTTCTTTTGACATAGATTGCAGCTTTTTATTTATAATCCGCCCCTGTCAGACTGTTCAAAACCGATTCCTGCCATTTACGAAGTTCAGCATTCATTTCCTTCACAATTTCAGGATGCTCATCGGCCAGATTTTTCTCTTCTCCCGGATCATTCATAATATCATACAGTTCAAATCCCTGACTTCCCGTTGATAGTTCTTTTACCACCAGTTTATAATGACCCTTCATCATGGTACGTTCGCCTGCAAAGTCATTTTCCGATATTTCGGTGTATTTATAGTTCCGGAAATCCCGGGTAAATTTTCCTGCGGCCATTTTTGCAAGCGGTGTGGTTCCTTCCTGCAATTTTGGATCGATATAGGGCTGAGAAGATGTATCGAATACTTTTCCCGGTTGAAACTGCCAGAAACAGAGGGGTTGTGTCCGTTGTTTTGTGGGATCACTAAAAAACGGGACCAGGCTTATTCCATCCAGGGGCCTGCCTGGAAGTGGCTGACCCGTAATTTCAGCCAGAGTTGGCAGAATATCACTGGTCACCGATATTGCCAAAGTGGATGCCGGCTTTTTTATCACTGCAGGCCATTCCAATACACCGGGAACACGCACACCTCCTTCGTACATAGTTGCTTTTTGTCCCCTGAGGGTCATTTCTGTGCGGGCTGCATCTGCAGGGGTGCCATTATCGCCGCAATACAGAACCAGGGTATTTTCCTTAAGGTTATTTTCTTTAAGAAAGGTTCTTAATTTCCCAATCGCCCTGTCCATTGCAGTTATTTCTGCATAGCGTTCCTGCAGAACATCCCTCAGCGGACGGATTACCTGTTCACCTGTTTCATTTGAGGTCAGACGCACCTTTTTGTTTGCCAGACTGTCGGGGAGGTTTTCATAACGGGCCAGGTCTTCCGGCAATCCGCTGTATGGCTCATGTGGTGAACCAAACCAAACCACTGCCAAAAACGGCCTGTCCTGTTTTTTAGATTTTTGTATAAATTTTATAGTTTCGTCTATAATAACTTCCGAACCTTCTCCTTCAATTTTTTGTGGAGCTTCACCGTTTCGGGAAAGTACAGGGTCCATTTCAAAAAAGTTATCGTGCGAGAGCCATTCATCAAAGCCCATTGCTCCCGGATTTGTGGGTGATTCTTTTTTTACCGGGCCTACATGCCACTTGCCAAAATGAGCAGTTGCATATCCGGCCTCTTTCAGAAGATGAGCTATGGTGATCTCTTCGGGCCGGATTGACCAGCCCGGAGCAAATGTGCCATAACGGTTTGGGTGCCTCCCGGTTAAAAAACTGCCACGGGTTGGAGAACAAGTGGGATGGCCGGAATAAAAGCGGTCAAAACGCAAACCGCTGGATGCCATTTCATCCAGGACAGGTGTTTCTACAAAAGGATGGTTGTTATATCCGACTTCATCCCAACCATGATCGTCTCCCATCATCAGGACAATGTTTGGATACACTTCGTGCTTTGTTTCTTTTTCTTTTTTTGAATTTGAACAGGAAAAAGCCGTTGTCAAAAGAACCAGGGCAATTCCCAATGTTGGTACTTTTATCTTCATTTTTTGTAACTTGTTCTACCCGAAATAAAAAGGGCAATTTTAAAAACCTCTGACTGTATAAATAAGTCAGAGGTGTAAATATATGAAATTATTAATATTCATTGTGCATGAAAAATAATTTATGGTCAGATTGTCTGACCTCTATAG
>CAZBWK010000145.1:0-7051 GCA_964495655.1 uncultured Prolixibacteraceae bacterium
TATTTCCTGAACCTTCGACTCTTCAATTCCTTCAACTTCTCCATTGTCGTTAACACCAAGAAGCAGGTTTCCGCCACTCCGGTTTAAAAATGCGCATATACTGTCGAATGTATTCTTGTTTAATCCGGTACGTGATTTTTTAAACTCATTGAGCTGGTTTTCACCTTCTGCCAGTATTTTTTGAATCTGCTCTTTCATTTATACGAATATATTTAAATCGTTCTTCTTTCATAATTTCGTTTTCGGAATTAAAAATAAGAATTAAACCCTACCTGGATTAATTTTCCCTTCCCAATTAAACAATTAATTTCATTCACCCATTATGTATTCGACAAACGCTTTTCCAAAATCAGTTATTAAGATATATGGTAAATCCGGATTTTTTCCTCCCATTGACAATACCGCAGCCTGACTTACATTAATTTCATACTCAATACTTTCATTCAATTCAATTAGATTAGCACGTTCAAGGTCATTTAGAAGCATTCTGTATGTATTACCCGGAATATGATATGATAATGAGGATTATAGGTTCTTTCTTAAGGATTGAAGTTACATTCCAAAGATTTAATGCCAATAAGTTTGGGGCCTTTACCTCGCTGATACCGCTTATTGCATTTAGTCAAAATCCTTTTAAATGCCCTTTTCATAGCCTTCATGCGTGAATTAAGGTTTTTGGCATAACAAGACCTGGCAGTCAAAGTGACTAACTGAGGTTCCGGTCATGATTCAATAACTGGCAGATATTTGTTGATCATTTTAGCCTTTCTAATACTATTGCAAGTGGTGCAAATCCGATTCTTGCAGTAACTACCATAAATTTTATGGTCTGACACGACAATATCAATTAAGCAATAGTAAGTGTTCCAAAATGATTTCTCCATCCCTTTTTCGCCTCTATTTTTCGCAACAGTAATTATTTCTCTCGCAATTTGCTGAGTTACATATTTTCCTTTAGCATTGTTAAATAATACTGATTGGTCTTTTATATCGGAACCTAATCCAGATAATTTCAATGGTCTTTTTCCACTTCTGTTTTTCCCTTTTGTGCTAATGTATTTGAACTTTTTTGAAAATAATAGGTTTAGTTATTTAAATACTTATCAACCATGTCTGAAAATGAGGAATCCGGTATAATGATTTTTAAAAATGACAGTAATATAAAAAAGGTTGTTAACCAGATATCTAATTATTGTGAAAAGGATAAAAATCTGATGATAAGTCTATTTGACATTAAAAACAACAAATTCCGGTATTGCAACGATTCCTTTAAATATGTCCTGGGATATAATAATAATGATATAATCAATGGAGGCTGGGAATTCTGGTATAAAAAAATCGATCCGGGTGAGGCCAGAAATATCAGAAATAAAATTAATTTTTTGATACAAAAACCTCGTCAGGGGGAAATACCCGAGGTGCTTTCTTTCAACTATCATATCAAGGATATTTTAAATAAATGGCATCTGGTCAGCCATGAACTCTCTTTGTATCATTTCAGCCAACACCTTATCGCTCTAAATTATCTTTATGATATATCTCAAAAAGAACGAATAGAATATCTATTTGGTGTAAAAAAGGCAATTCATCCAGATAAGGATAATGATAACATAACAATTTCAAAAAGAGAAAAAGAAGTTTTATTGCTAATTGCAGAGGGCTTTTCTTCAAAACAAATTGCCGATGAGTTGTACATAAGTAATCATACTGCAATAACGCACAGAAAGAATCTCATTGAAAAATTCAAGGTCAGAAATACTGCACAGTTAATCAGGGAAGCCTCCAAATCCATACTTTTATAATTCTTTTCAAGGCAGCCAGTCTGAAAAATCCCCAAAAATGGGGATTGACAGTCCGTCATATTGCAAGTAAATTGCTTAAGAAATTCATTAGAAATGGACACTTAATGAATTTATAAAATTACAGGTAACCAAATAATACAAACAATATGGAAAGCCAGCATATTAGTTCTGCCCTGAAAAGGCTCATCGGACATTTGAAAATTGAAACCGCCGAAGATCAAAAAAAACTCAACCAGCTTAAAAAGTCGTTATCAAAATCGGTTATTGAGGAAAAAATTGAGCGGCTGCGGCAAACTGAATTTTCTTTTGAAAAGTCTGATTTGTTCTCAGATGACCTGATCTCCGATATTCAGAAAAAGTCCATCAGCAGCATTGTAAATAACAGGTTAAAGAAAAAAGAAGCAACCAAATATAAGGTATTCCGGCGGGAGATCCCTGTTCGCGAACCTCTGCTTCACAGTTCCGTTGCTGAATGGGCGGCAGGTTCTAAAGTCGATCACAGCCTGGGACCTTTTTTAAATGAAGACGGCCGCCGGTTCTGGTACGATTTTTATCTAATTGAGAAGCTTACTGCTTTGTACATGCAGGGAGTTGCTAATCCTGTTCTTCTTTTTAAAATAAAAGAAGGCGGTCCGGTGGTTGCCAGCCGCGGGGTTGGTCATCGAAACATTTCTGTTATTGGGCGGCCTTCCCGAACCTATTCGCTTGTAAAAGGCAGCATCTGGATCAATTCCCGGTTTTTGGCACCCAACGCCCCGGAGGGGACCTACGCCGGTCTGACCATTAACAGTGGAAAAATTACCTTAAGCAATTCACCTCAGAATATCAATGATAAACTAACGGTCTCTGCCAATACAACTGTTAAGGTAGAATTAAACCTCGACCAGCAGGAATCTAAAGATGCCGACACAAAAAGCAAATACGGCAAGGATGCAAGGGCAATGCAACTGCAGTTACCGGAAATTCTTGAATTCCATTTTTCAGGAAATGGAAGGACAATTGACAACGCTGGCAGTGCCTCATGGAATTTATACGGACAAAAAATGGGATTTGAGTGGATAAAAAACCAGCAAACGATGTATGACGCACAGATTCATCGTATAGTTTTCCCGTTTAAGTCGTCTGAACAAAACATTAATATACAGAGCAATGAATCAGAATTTCATAAGCTTGCCAAAGAAGCGGAAATACAAAAAAGCGGTTGGGTATTGCCGGTTGCTTCTGTCGATATTTCAGAACCAACTGTAGCTGCCGGGACGGGTGCAATGTATGTGCAATGCAAAAAAGGCCTTGTCAATGAGTGGATTGGATTAAAAGGTGGAGGTTTCTCATTAAATGCACCAGGCTTTTTGGTCGGACCGGGACAAATACTGATTGCCGATCTCTCAGCCGGCAATCCACATGCAAGCCAGATGCTGAAACTCTGGAAAGACGACAAGAATGAACAAGGGACTAATGTATTTCTCACGTTTTCAGGTAACGTACCGTTTTTTTATTTAAGCAACGTCAACGGGAATGAATTGCTGATGACCTGGTCTGATGCCGGTTTCCGGATTGACCGTCCGGTAAAAGTCAATGGAGAGCCACCTGCAATTCATTCACTGAATTCGTTGTTGATAATCGCAGCCAGTACCACTAACAGGTTGGTTTATTTATTTGACGACAACCTGATCCTTGATCACAATCAGTTAAGCAGTAATGATCCTGTTGTACCTGAACAAATGGCTTTTGCACTCACCAATGCACTTTTTAAAGTTACACAGCCAAATGGTTGCCTGCTTTTTGGAAATTTAAATGAAGATTTCAGTAAAGTTGAAAAAGGATTTTTTTTTCTGACTTTTGGACTTCTGGCTTATATACCGACACTGCCTGATCCTTATGCAGCCAAACTGGGCATTATGCAAAGACAAATACGGGGATCGGCAACAGGAAAGGTATCTTCGTTAAGAGATTCTGACATTTACACGCAGCAAATAACCGCCTGGCTTGTTTGTCGCATGGCATGGATTGGCTCTTCTGAAGAAGATGAAACCAATGATACAGTGGAGGTATCCTTCCATTTTGCTCCTCTTAACAACCAATTTGGAGGGATCTGTTTGGATTCACCGGAAGAGCCTGCAGAGCATGGATCAGTTTCTCCAGAAGAATCATCGGGAAATACCGGCTTCCAATCTGCTACCGGATCCAAAGCAGTTGCTGAAACAGACATCTCTGTTTCCCGGCTTGAAGGCCTTAATTTATCCAAAACGCTCAGCGGGGAAAGAATAACGTCGGTGTCAACTGAAAATATAATTACCGGTGAAGGTTCTACTGAGAAGAATGTAACCCCGATGTCTTCCGCAGTAACACATCGGGAGCGCTTACCTGACTATGGTGCTCAATGGGATAAGGAAACATTCAGATACAGGCGGGATCTGTTTGCCCTTTTAGATGTAAGTACAAATGCCGACCTGTTTGGTATCAGTTTTGATCTTCTTACCCGGAAGGATTTCAGGGTATCCGGCAGTATAGATGCCACAACGGGAGAAACCACATCCAGCTTTTTCCCGGTCCGGATTGATGGAATGGACGTTGTTAGTGAAGGTGGTAATGTAAAGGCCTTTACCGTACCGCAGATATCGTGGGAACCTGTATTTAACCTGTCTCCTCCTGCCCCTCCTCCGGATGGCCCGATTCCCGGTGACCCGGCGGGCGGATTTAATTACTACCCGGATGATGGCGGCCCGACCCACATTTTAAATAACAGCCCTGAAAAAGTTATATTGGCGCCTTTGCCGTTAACCGGATTTTTGCTGGATAAACGGGATACAGATATTAATTTTAAGGCTTTTTCGTTTTTTACACTTCCTTTTGGAATGAAGGCTGCCGCACTTTTAAGCGATAAGTATATCTACAATAATGTTACCCGTGACGGGGGCGACCTTAACGAAATTAAAGTATCTTTTGAGAATGATGTGCAGTCCGGACTTCAGCTCAGGATGGATGCCGGAATACCACTTCGTGAGGGTGACAGTAAAATGTTTATGGGTACGACTGTTCAGATCAGTAATATCCTGGATCTGGCAGGAAATCTGACCGGTAACAGTACCCTTGGAGGCAGTGTAACAAATATCTTCAACAGGGAATTCTTTTACGACACCAATTATCCTTTTGAGTTGTTCAAACAGCGCGGTGTACCTGTTACCAGGATGGATCTGAGCGGTTACGGGGCAAGTATGTTCAGCAACTGGCTGAATACCAAAGCTGCCATTGCCGAAACAAGCCAGGCCAAATTTGATGTCTTTGTAGGCCGCTGCTCGCACGAAATTATCCAGGTAAAAAGTATTATGTACCCCTGGGCTGTTAAAGTTGTGCGCACCATCACCCTTTTCCGTACAGGCAGCGGTTATGTCTACCGGTTTGACAGCGGCTGGAGGGCCGAAAGTGACGGAAAGTTTGATTTCAGGTACTACATTTACGAAGATAATCCCAGCTTCCCGGGTGGCCCTCCTGAAAATCCGGAACCACAACTTATTGCCGTAGAACGCTTTGCTGAATTTGAAATTCATCCCGGACTCGTTAAATCTTTATACAATATCAGTAATATAATTGAGACAAGTGAGGTGGAACCTTTTAAGCAGAAGGTAACTTTTGCAAAGTCTGTTGATCAGCTTGGAAAAGAAATAAATACACCACAAGATTACGACATAGAACTTCAGCCGGTCTGGTTCGATGCCGATGTTGAGGTGGAAGGTGTGCTATCGGGCATGGTTTCAAAACCAACCTCCGACGGAGAAAAAAAGGTGGTGCCATCCAAACGGATTCTGGGTTTTGTCCAATTAGGGCCGAAGGGTTTTCCTCTTAACAATACCGCATTAAAGCTTTTGGTAACTCGTCAGGGTACAATTGGCGGACCCGTCGATTGTGAAACAGAACTGGTGGAAAGCTCCCAGAAAATGAGGTTAAGCCATTTTGATTTCAACAATTCCTTTACCGGAAACGGTTCTGATCCTGCGTTCTGTGTGGCTGGCAGGGGAAATGTGCTGTTACCCAAAGATGGCAGCTGGACAATGGTCAAACATGAAAGAGCCAACGGAGATGTCAGTCCGGTGCCGGAAAACTTTAGTATCCCGGTAATAAGACAGGGTAAAGTGGTGAAAGACGGCAACACGGTCAAAATTGATACACCGGCAGGAAATGTCCTGACACGCATTGCTGAGCCCGTTGAGTTACTCAGGCAGCCCGTCAGCAATACCATAAATTACGGATTTCTGCAAAGCACTGATACACAGAAGGCATTATTTCTTACTCCTTCATTCAAAAAGGGAACTAAAAAACTACTCAGTAAAACCCCTCCGCTTTTTGTAGATGCTTTTCGCATTGTGAACTCTAAAGGAATTTTCCCAAATATTGGAGAAGCAGAAGATTTAACACCGGATACCCTGGGGGAAGCAATCCTGATGAAAAAGAACGGAAGCTTTCCTTTTGACACCAGTAATCTTCAGGATCTGGGTAAAGATGTATTCGAATTGATGGATATTCAGGATACCATCAACAACGTCAAACAACAGGGGCTTCAATTGTTGCACAATCCTGAAGAGTCCTTTGACCTGCCAACAGAATTTGAACTTATCGATTTAGGCGACGGCAACTTCAGGATCTACATTGAATACGCAAAAAAAGATAAGGACGGAAACGTCGAGGAACCGGGATCACTCGATTTTGACATCAACTCTGTGGCCGAGAGCTGGAAAAGCAAAATGAACAATATTGGGTTGGTAATAGATCTTGCAGGTATTAAACGGCTCATGACCATTCGGGGTAACTGGGATTCGGAAAACGGCAAGGAAGCAACCTATCCGAAACCGGATCTGAAATTTGCCCCGGAACTTCAACCTCTGGTCGACCTGCTTGAAATTTTACAAAGCCTTCAGGAAGGTAATTACGGAGAAGCTGTACAGAATGGTTTAAAGCTTGCCATGAGCAACAAAGCCGGTACCTGGGAGTATAAATTTGAAGCTTCAAAGGAAATTCCCGTTCTGCGTTTTCCGGTCCCGGATGCTGTATATAACGATCCCAATACACCATTTAAACTCGAGGCCGGTTTAACAATAGGAGCTTACTTCAATGCTGCTTTAAAAGTAACCACCGATGCCAATGAGCTGTTGCCCAGTGCAGGAGGCGTACTGGGGTTCTATGCCCGGCTGTCGGTTATGTGCGTTTCTGTTTCTGCAGCCACAGTTTATGCAATCGGACAGGCAAATGTAGAT
>CAZBWK010000146.1:0-6710 GCA_964495655.1 uncultured Prolixibacteraceae bacterium
GATTTACAGGGTTAGCCGTCAGTTCATTTTTAATACGCACCGCCGCTTCCTCATCTTACACAGCATACACCCTATCCATTGCAGGCCCAAACCCTCCATAGCTATAACGAGCAATATAAGGAAACCATTAATAGGGTTCACGCGATGAGCGCGACGAGAACAATCATTTCACGCTGCTTCGCCGCGAGAACTATCTTCTAGTTATCCCAATTATTCTTTCTTGACATCACATATAACATCAAACATTTTTTTTGCCAGCATTTTCCTGTCAAAATCGAAAGCCAACTTTTTACAACCTGCCTTACACTTATCAATTTTTTCTTTACCAGAAAACAAATCATTTACATTATCAATAAAATCCTGCTGATTTTCAGGCTCATAAAACAAACCCGCCCCATATTCTTCAATTATTGCCCTGGCTTCACCATCAACTCCCAATAGTATAGGAATCTCCATAGCAGCAGTCTCAAAAATTTTAGAAGGTATGACCGTTTTAAAAAGATCTCCCTTTCTAAGATTAATTACTGCTGCATCCAAAATACTCAGATAGTCAGACACTTCATTTTTAGGAACTGAATCAAGCATTGTCACATTAGCGATTTTCTCTGATTTAACTTTTTGAAGCAGGTTTTGTTTTTCAGCGCCATTGCCAATTAAAAGAAAATGAATTAACGGGAAAGAACTTTGCATTTCCTTAGCGCAATCAAGAATAAAATCCAATTTATGCGCCATACCGTGAGTACCTATATAACCTAAAACAATTTTATCAGAAATATTTAATTTTTTCAGCAATTTCTGATCCTTAGGAATAGGATTATACAACTCCAGATTAGCCCCATTTTTAATAACTTCAATTTTTTCAGCAGAAATTCCCTTTTTTGTAATCTCTACTTTAAAGCTGTCAGTTACTGAAATAATTTTTTTTGCACTTCTATAACACCATGTCTCTTCCCTTTCAAAATAACGGATAAAAAAGTTATCTTTCATAGCTCCTACAGTCTTTATTGATTCAGGCCAGAGGTCACGCACTTCCATTATCCAGGGTTTTCTCTTCCAAAACGACAGAGTACGGCCGGCAAGAGCTGTAAAAAACTGTGGCGATGTAGCAATAATAACATCACACTTTAGCGACAATCCGGCTAAAAAAGAAGTTAAAGAGAAAGATATATAATCAACAATGCGTTTAAAAAATCCGTGATTAGCTGATATGAATGACCAAACCCTTACTACTTTGATCCCATCAATCCATTCTGTTTTTCTCCACTTATTTTTATATCCTTCATAAACTTTCCCCTGTGGAAAATTTGGGAAACAAGTAATTACTGTTATTTCAGCGCCATATTTGATCCACTCTCTGCAATGTTCATAAGTCCGGGTAGCTGGTGCATTTACTTCAGGTGGAAAATTATCGGTTAAAAAAAGAATTTTCATTATTTAAAGGCTACTAATGATAGTTTTTAATTGCGCAGTAAATTGTATTTCAACTTTATACGTTTTTGAAAATTTATTGAAGCCATTAGGTATCCTGGTTTGTATTAATTTTATAGAATCTGCATTTTCAATAATTAAAGTAACATTTCCCGTTTCAATGATATGGTTATTTTGCAGGGGCTTAACAATTGGCGAAAACCAAATATGAGCCTTTCCTTTTTTAATTTTACCGTTCAGAGTATCTCTAATTTCAATTTGGGTTTTTGAAAATTTCCATTCACGCTGGTGAACAGTGCCCAGTTTTTTATATCCATTATGTCTCGCCATTACCCAATCTTTCTCATCTTTCAGTAACTCTACCTTTGCGCGACGTGCAACCCGGAACGAAGACCAAACCTGCGATGAATTTTGATCGAGTACAGTAACCGTATTATGTGCAGCAGTACCCCTTTCAGTTAACCTGAAATCACAAACGTTATATGTAGAAATTCCGCTATCGACAATAACCGGTTCATTATTAACATTTAATACAAAATTTAAAGTGTCGGCATGAGCATGGCCAGGCTGATAAGAAGGCCCAATTTGCCCAACATCAATGATGCATTCGTAAATGGGTGAAGTGAATTTGCGATAGCCGGATAAAGAGAGTTTCTCAAACGTAATGGCGGGATTTCCGCTTCGCTCCATATTGTTGCAGATTTCAGGTTGCTGGTTCCGCCCTTCGACTCTTCTAAAATTAACATTTTGCAGATTAAGTCTTTCAGCATATTTATTTAATTGCTGTGTAGTCGGGGCAATGCCGGAAGCAGAATCATTCAATAAAGGGATTTCTCCGTTAGAGAAGGTGATGGCATTGAGCCAGGTTAGCATTTTTTGTGCTTTACGCTGCATCAACTCCATAAGTATTTCCTGGCCTTCAAAACGCTGGTTGTTTTGTAACAGGTTAATGCAATCGAGCAAGCGATCGAGGATGATTTGGTGGTACATTGGACTGAGCTCAAAATGGGCGCCATCTTCAAGAATTTGTTCCTCAAGTTCTCCTTCAATAATTTTTTTGGCTTTATTGTAAAATAGGACCTCGTTAAAATAAAAGGCTCCATACAGCAGACTGAAACCGTCTTCGAGTAAATGATTAGCCAAAAGGTGGTATTCGATATTATCGAGAAGTATCTTGTATTGTGTGTATAAAGAAGAATCAATTTTTTTTTTCGCAACGAGCGCAGTAGGTTCTTTCCACAAACGCTGTGTTAAATTTTCTGTTATTGAGAAAAATTTTATCCAGTTTATACCGCGGAGAGAGATAGGGTAAGGCTCCAGCCCGGTTCTATTTTCAGACAAATTTTGAATAAAATTTTCAATAAGCTGAATCCCTGTCTTTTCATCCATTCCCGGCTGCAACAGGTAGTCCATATAATTAAGGTTATAAGCCCAAAGTCTGCTAAATTCATGTTCATTCCAAATTATTTTACCGGACTTATAACTTTTAGAAATATTTAAAAATGTAAAAATTTCATAAGCAAATGAAACAGGTTTTTCAATCCATGACAATAGGGTAACAGGAATCGCCTCTCTTTCAATGAAAAAGGAGTATTTATATCTAATAACTTTTCTCCAAAAGGATCGCAAGCGATACCAAAGCTGATAGCGAATTTGAATGAACCGGAGATAGCGAAGTGTAATAAATAATATTAAAAGCTTCTTCATATTTAGACTAGTATTGCAAATAATACCTTCCAGGGAAAAGCAAAATGCAATCTGTGATTTTACTTCTATAGTTCACGGTATGCTCCTGCTCAGGATTTTTTTTCTATTAAACTTTTTTATATTTTTTGTTAATATTGCGTGGCAAAAAAACACCTTTAATGCAATTAGGATTCCTTACACAAATTTGTATATGATCTTTTTCTCTGAAGCCTGCATTGGGATATAGTTGTCCCCCTTCCCAGAAAACTCCACGTACGGAATCATATGAATCTTCTCCTGTTGCTTTTCTGATTTGATGAAAGGTCTCAAAAACAGCGCAATCCAAGTCTCTCAGTAACAGATCATCAGAATTTCCTACAGTCTTGTTTAAGGGAAGTATTCTGCCGGAAGTTTCCCATATCAATTTAAAGACATCATAACTTGATTTTAAAAGTTGCAGAGAACCATAATCCAAAAGATCAAAACAATAACCTAAATCAATTACAGCTCCAATAATAGAAGGTTTATTAATGGATTTCTTCGCTTTTAATGGATTGTCTTTAAGAAAGTTGGCAAACTCCCAAGCTCTGTCAGGGCTATTCTCCCAAAAATAAATACCATGACCCAACCAATCGTACTTATTATTACTTTCTTTAAGATTTTTTTTGTTATTAACAACTAAAGTTGCAACAGATTCGTCACATCCATGAAATCCCAGTACTAATCCTGAGCGTGTTGAATACATAACTCCTTGTAATGTTCACTTACCATTCCATCGGGAGTAAGAATTCCTATACTTCTTAAGAATTCTTCCGATAACTTTTTATTAGATGATATTTTTTTGCCGAAAGCTTTAATTTGTTTATCAGCCTTTTCTATCTCTTTGTTACACATGATAAACTTTTTTTACAAAAGTATAAATTTATACGTGAACTAAAATTTTTCTGTATAAAAACTTATAATTTTTATAGTATGTTTATCCAGCGGCCTTCCTTCAGACTTTGAATAGCTGCGAAACCAGCCATCGTAGTGTTTATAATTTCATCAAAGGGGATAATTGGATTACCGGTTTTAATAGATTCCACCAAAAGTTTGAATTGATATTTATGGCCTTTGTCAAGGCGCGTTTTTTGTTTTGTAAAACCTTTAATTCCATATCCTCTTAATATACGCCAGTTGTCAATAATCAGCGTTTTTCCCTGGTTATAAGCTTCTATACGTTCTTTGGAATAGGCTTTACTCCCATTGGCAAAATAGTTTATGACAGCATTGGTGCCGTTTTCATATTTAAGCAAAATGCTGGCATTATCAGTATTTTCCTGTGGATTTATTCCCAGGCTGTTCATGCAGACAGCTTTTACCCTGCTACCGGACAAGTATGTACACAAGTCGATATAATGACAAGCTTCTCCAATGATACGGCCTCCGCCAACTTCCAAATCGTGCACCCATACTTCGGGAGAAATAAATCCTGCATTCATGGTCGCTATAATATTTTTTGGCCCTTCACCCAACAGATGTTTCATTTTAATTGTGAGGGGTGCAAAACGGCGGTTGAAACCAACGACCACCATAGGTATGTCTTTTCGATAACTGTCAGCTTCAGAAGTCTTATGTTTTTCTTTTCCCCCCGAATCATTTCTCTCTCCTGAATCCTCAGAATCCGGATTACAAGCCCGGGTAATCTTTTCCAGTTCATCCTCGTTGAGACACAATGGTTTTTCCACAAATACATTTTTACCGGCTTTTAAAGCCTCGATAGTCATGCTGGCATGCAAATTATGACGAGTAGTAATCATTACGGTATCCACTTCCGGATCATTGAGAATTTCTTTATAATCGGATGTAGCCACAGCAATATTACCCTTCTTTGCCAGAATTTTGGCGGAGAGCCCTCCTGCACTTGCAATATATTTGAGGTCAGCGCCGGCAGAATTCATGCATGGCACAATAGTGGAAGAGGTAAAATTACCTGCCCCGATAATGCCAAATACCCCTTTGGCTCCTTTAAATGATGACGGAGCTACCTTCACTGAAGAAACAGGACTGCTCTTTTCAGGATAAACCAAAATAGATGCAATCGACCCGGCTTTCCGCATATCTCCATAAATTTGCAGGTAATCATCCAGCTTCACCCGTTCTGAAATAAGTGTTTTGACATTAAGTTGTCCGGATGAAATCGCCTGAAGGATAGCCTCGAAATTTCTTTTTTCTGTCCACCTCACAAACCCTATGGGATAATCTTTTCCTTTTTGCTCATAATTCTCATCATAGCGACCGGGGCCATAAGAGCACGATACCTGGAATGTTAGTTCCTTCTTGTAAAAATCATCCCTGCGAATATTCAACCCTATTACACCCACTAAAATTATTCTTCCACGTTGACGGCTCATTTCGGCTGCCTGATGAATAACTTCATCATTTTTAGTGGAGGCAGTAATTATGACACCATCCGCACCACCACCATTAGTGGCATTTTGTACAAATTTTACCGGGTCAGTTCCCCCGGATGGATTAAAAGCAATAATACCTTTTGATTGCGCAATTTGTACTTTTTGCTTATCAAAATCACACCCAATCACCCGGCATCCGTTAGCTCTCAATAATTCCGCAGTTATCAAGCCAATTAGACCGAGGCCAATCACAACAATAGTTTCACCAAAAGTAGGATTACAAAGGCGGATACCCTCCAGTCCTATGCTGCCAATCACTGTAAAAGCAGCCTCCTCGTCACTGACATTTTCAGGAATCTTAACACAAAGATTTTCAGGCACACAAACAAATTCCGCATGATGGCCATTAGAGGCAACCCGATCCCCAACACTAAAACCATGAACACCTTTTCCGACCGCTTCTACAACACCTACATTACAATAACCTAAAGGAAGAGGCTGATTTAATTTATTAAAAACAGCCTCCACAGTCGGCATGATACCTTCCGATTTCATTTTATCCAATACCTGTTTAACCTTATCCGGTTGCTGTTTAGCCTTATTGATAAACCCGGCCTTCCCAAATTCCACCAGCATACGTTCAGTACCCAGCGACACCAGGCTGCGGGTAGTGCAGATTAACAATGTTCCAGGTTTTACCTGGGGGGAAGGGACTTCTTCTAAAATTGTATGCCCTTTTTTAAGGTCTTGGATTATTTGTTTCATAGATGTATTTTTTATTAGAATTCCGAAGTCAGTCCTCTGACGTCTGATCTCTGTCCTCCGACCTCTCATGTATTCTGTATGAATTGCACCAGGCACTTATTTACCCAACGAAGCCAGCGATATTACATTAATACCGTCAGGTCGTATGAAACTCATTCCTGTTCCGGTTATAATATTCAAAGATGCCGGTTTTCTATACTTTTTCTCATCAATCAGTTCGTTAAATTTCAACAGGTTGTTTGCAGCTTCATCGAGCATGCCTATCCCGAGTTTAACTTCAAATGCAGCCCATGCCCCGCCACTTTGTTGGATGATTGAGTCTATTTCTAAACCTGTTGAGTCTCTGTAATGAAAAATCTCCGCATCACTTTCCCCGGCATATACTTTAAGTTCGTGATATACGAGCGATTCAAATAAAAATCCGCAATATTTCAAATC
>CAZBWK010000147.1:0-6701 GCA_964495655.1 uncultured Prolixibacteraceae bacterium
CAAAGCCAATAATGGGCACCTCCGCACCCGTCCGTCCCAAAATTCGTTTTGGGATTAGCGACTTTTTCTTTCCCGTATTGGCTCTGTCACACCCCAAAGTACTACCTAGGGCTGCAGCTGCGGCTGCGGCAGCTGTCAAAGAGAGATACTCACGACGTGTCATTTTGTTTTTCATATACTCTAATAAATTAATTGTTTCCTAAGGGATACCTCCGATCTGTCAGAGGAAAGTAAATCGGACTCTTCTTGAAATGAGGCTTTAACAACTTTTGATTGGCCGTTTAATTCTTTCTTTGTAATCTTCATCCTGAAAGTGATGTTATAACGATTTGAAGATAAGCAATCAACGTTACTTTTTCTAATTTTAATTTACTTTTTCAGGTAAGCGTTTCAGAAAAAGTCACAAAAAGGAGAATAGAGTTGCTGTTATTATCCATAAAATTCATTGCCAACAATTTCTCCAATCCTGTTTTTACATTTCCTGAGGATTCCAAAACGTTGAATGGCCAATGATAAATATATTAAAAGGTCTTTTTGTCTTTTTGTGAAAATTTTATATCTTTGTCAAGAATAACATATATAATATGAACATTACAAAAAATACACAGGTTGGGGATGTCGTTAAGATGAATTTTAAAACTGCCCAATTATTTCAGGCAAACAATATTGATTATTGTTGCGGAGGAAATAAAACAATATCAGAAGCATGTTCTGAAACTGGCATAAAGCCTGAGCAACTTATTGTACAACTGGAGAAAATCGCAGAAAGCGTTGATCCGGATACGGAATATATTAACAACCTTTCTCCGGATGAACTATGCGATTATATCGTAAAGAGGCACCATTCTTATGTAAAAAACAGTATTCCATTCCTTAAAGAAAGCCTGGAGAAAATATGCAATGTGCATGGTGCAAACCATCCGGAACTTTTAGAGATAAAAAATTTATTTAATGAATCAGCCGGAGAATTAATAATGCATATGCAAAAGGAGGAAATAATGTTATTTCCGTATATACAAAGAATGGTGAAAGCAAAAAAAGATGATTCTCCAATCAGCAGATCGGCTTTCGGCTCTGTTACAAATCCTATAAGGATGATGGTTTCAGAGCATGAAACCGAAGGAAGCCGGTTTGATAAAATTGCAGAGATTTCCAAAAATTATACTATTCCCGATGATGGATGTACAACTTATAGAGCCACATTTAAAAAGCTAAATGAATTTGAAAGTGATTTACACCGGCATATCCACCTGGAAAATAACATTTTGTTTCCTAAAGCAATTGAACTGGAAATTGAATTGACAAAAAGATAATTAGAAAATATAAACATATAAAAAAGGAGTGATATTAACGAAATTATATAATTATGACTACAAAGTATTCACCTGTCGATCCCTTTATATATGATGTTATTGAGAATGCAAAGAAAAAGAACGTCGAAATCAAAATTCATTATTTCGGCTCAGAAAATGAACTGAATGTTGCTAATGGGGCAATAAAGGGTGTAACTATAAATGAAAAACATGAAGAATTCCTCTCATTGAATTCCGGTGATAATGTCAGGCTTGACCGGATTATTACACTGAATGGCAGACCAGGCCCGGCATTTGACAAGTATGACAGTTATGCCCTTGCCTGTTTAGACTGCATGGGAGGAATGGAGTAAAATGAATCATTCAATTTATCGCTGCGACTAATTTCAAAATCACTTAAATAATTATGAAACGAGCATGACTGTAAAATCACCTAAGAGTATGATTAAAACATGTGCGAGTTCCCCCGATGGCCATCGGGGCAGGCTATATGATAACTTTGAAAACAATTAATTTTAATCATATGAAACGAGCCATGATGAAACAATTAACACCCAGAAGAAATATTATTTTGGCGAGTTCCATACCGCTGACTATTTCATTCAGAGTACTAAAGTTGATACGAAAATTGCAGATTAATAAATTGAAAAAATAATAGTATGAAATGACAAGCATAAGTCATATAGAACACATATTGAAAAAGAAAATGGAAATTGTTTGTGTTTATTTTTTTGTGGAAATGAATTGACAGCTGCAATAGGTTAAATCCCGTGAACCATGCAAGAATGTTGTTCAAAATCCGTGATTGACTCCCAAATTATTCTTAAACAACACTTTCAGTATAATTAAATTATAGTACTTTTATATCAAATCCGGTCAAAATTCGTAAATTATCTTTTGAAATTTTCAAATACAACTAAAACTATATTCAAATGAAGAAAATTATTTTTTTGTTTCAGTCACTGGTGTTTATTTCCCTGATCTGTTCAGGACAGGGAAATAATACCAGGGTATTTACCATCTTTACTTCCGGAGGTTGCGGATGCACAGGTTCCGGAGGTGCACCCGATAATTTTACAACTCATGAAGAGGTACTGTATGAACTTCGCCAGGCATGTAAAGGAATCGACCTTATTGATTGGGACGGAACTTATAAAGAAGCTTATGCCGAGGTTATTAATAATAAGGACAGTTATGACGGAGTGCTTATCATAGGAAGGATCTCCGGAGACTACCGGCTGGCTTTCACCGAATTGCCCACAATTGTTGTTTATAACCTTTTTGAATTTATGGATGCCCAGCCCTACCATCTTTTTGCTACAGGGAAGATGGATAAAAACAGTGTGCTCAGGGGTGGTAAAGATTATGATGAAACCAGAATATTAACCGCCCAGCTTGACCGCAGGAATCTGTGCCAGCCCCCGGTAACCAGAGCAATGTTCAGTGATCTGGTCTATAAACTCAATTTAATTAAAACTGTTAAAGAGCTCAGGGAAACAAGAATATTAATGGTTAAAAACAGTAAGAACGAGATAATCGGGCAGGTCAATTACAGGGGAGATATAGATCAATCCTTTCAACCGGATCATAATGAAAAGTATATGAATAATTTCAAACAATTATTCGGGATAGATATTATACCGGTGGAGGTGGAAGAATTTTACGATACATATCAAAAAACTGATATTAAAGAAGCAGAAGAAATTGCTGAAAAATGGATAGAAGGGGCACGTGCAGTGGAAGCTTCCAAACGTGAAATTGTAAAGACGGCAAGGGGATACCTTGCTCTTGAGACACTCAGAAAAAAGTATAATTGCAATGCAGTTACCACTCATGTCAGATCTGTGACAGGCAGCGGGGAACCGGCCGACAGGTATAATCCGGGATTAGGCCTGGAACTGGGTTTCAAAACCAGGGATATACAAGCCGTATGTCAGAATTATCCGGACATAGTGCTGAGCCAGGTTCTGGCCTATTTGCTGACAGGCAGGCCAAGTATGCTCGGCGATATTATATATGATGCGCAAAATTCTTTAGAGATATCCCTGCACTGTGGCATACCTGTCAATCCATACGGTGATGAACGAATAATGCCTTACACTATCAGAACACATGCTGAGAGTCCTGTGAGAGACCATCCCGAGGAACCCGGTTCCTCAACGGGAATTACTGCAGAATGGCCGGTTGGCGAACCGGTTACTTTCTGGGAGATACACTCTCTGAATAAGCTAATAAGACTTAATACAGGAGAAATAGTTGATGGCCACGCAATTTACTCGGGAAGTGAAGACCTGGACAATGTTATGTGCACTGCGAAAATAGTTGCAAAAGTTGACGATATTGAAAAATTACAAAAAGATTTTCAACCATATCTCTATGGAATTCATACCAGTGTAACTCTTGGAGACTTACGACAACAGATAAAAGATATAGGAGTTTTTCTGGGCCTGGAAATAGCAGAATCGGACAGGTAATTGAAAATTAAAGTAAAAAAATGAAAGCATTTACACTTAAGGAAAACGGAGGAATTGAAAATTTACAATTATCGGAAATTAATAACCCGGAGATAAATGCCGGTGAAGTTCTGATAAAAGTAAAAGCTGTTTCAATCAATCCTATAGATACAATTGTCAGGCAAAACAGATCATCTTTATTAAGGATCCTGGGGCCGGAAAAAGATGAGAACAGGTTTATTTTAGGCTGGGATGTTTCAGGTGTAATTGAAAAAACCGGAAGTGATGTAACTGAATTTAAAGAAGGCGATAAAGTTTTCGGAATGATTAATTTTCCCGGGCATGGAAAAGCTTATGCAGAATATGTTGCAGCCCCTGCTAAACATATAGCTCTGAAACCTGGTAACATTTCCTTTGAAGAAGCTGCTGCCGCAACTCTTTCCGCCATGACTGCCTGGCAGGGTTTAGTGACACATGCGAAGATAAAAGAAGGTGACAAAGTGCTTATTCATGCAGCGGGTGGCGGAGTGGGACATTTCGCAATTCAAATTGCAAAAAGCTTTGGAACATATGTTATTGGTACAGGCTCATCTTCAAAAAAAGATTTTGTTTTAAAGCTCGGTGCAGATGAATTCATTGATTACACAAAAGAAAAATTTGCAGAAAAAATCAGTGATGCAGATATAGTGTTAGATTCCATCCCTAAGCAAGAGCATTTGCTTCGGTCAATAGCGGCAACAAAAGATGGCGGAACTTTAATCAGCATTAAATCTTATTTCGAGGGTGAACTTGCCGAAAAGGCAAAGGCAAAAGGATTATATACAGATAGAATACTTGTGAATTCAAATGGAAATGATATGAAGCAAATAGCCAGGCTGCTTGAAGAAGAAAAAATACATCCGCATGTTTCAGAAATATTTAAATTTGAAGATCTTCCAAAAGCGCACCAACAGATCGAATCCGGAAAAACTATGGGCAAAGTTGTGGTAGTGTTATAAGTCATTAGTTTTTGTCTGGAGCGAAAAAATAGTGTGTGGGAACTGCTTCAGAATGATGCATACCAATATCAGCTCATTCTAATCTTATGTGTTCAGAGGTGAATTAAAAGGCTCCCCTTTGGAATTTGTTGAACTAATGGTTTAGCTTTAAGACCAGATATTGACTTCCGGCAATTTCCTGTCGAAATGTACCCAATTAGGTACAAAATACGGTACTGATTTTCAGCAATATACCTTTTCTAAGCAAACATCGGTTAACCGTAAAGGTTATTTATTTAAAATTTTTGTTACTTCCTCAATAAACCTTTGAGAAACAGGAAACAGCCGAAGAACCGTCTCTTCATCGTAGTCGTAAAAATCGTTATAATCCCCTTTATATCTTTTCTCAAACAGCTCTGTGAAATGTTTGGCTAAATCCCTGTCAACAATCCCGGTTTTAACAAAATATTCTCCAAATTTCTGACGAACACCTGAATGACTCGAAACCTCTATCCTCTCTTTTGCCAATAATGCACTAACCGCATAAAAACAAGCATAATACATTCTGTTTATTGCAGTGTTCCAGAATCTGTTTTTGATGTGTATCCGAACTTCATCGATTGTTTCTTTTGCCCTGTCTACCCGGTATTTTATGTAGTCTTCCTCTGTATAATCTATCATAAAAGTTTTCCCTCCCTCATTACATTTTGATAGAAAGGTGTAACCTTATATTTTGAATTCCATTCTTTCTCTGTATAAATCATAGGGCTAATGACCTCTCCGGTATCAAATTCAAGATCGAAAAGAGGAGACGTTATTCCCTGCTCAACCTCTAATGAAATTCTTTCTTTATCAAGTAAAATCAATAAGTCCCAATCAGAATCATCTTTTGCAGTGCCAAGGGAGCGTGACCCATAAAGATAAATTTTTGCCGAAGGTTCTTTGTCTTTGACAATTTTTTTAATCCGTTTTAATATTTTAGCCTCAGAAGCTTTCATAGGTCAAATATAAGTAAAAGCTTTTTCATCCGGAAATCTTCATAAACTTCAATTCTATTGTTTAAAATATTTAGTAATTTTCTGGTCAGATAAAGGTATAATAAACCTGAATTTAATATATATACGTGTAACTTTAAAAATATCAACCTTTTAGAATCTAAATCACATGACCAGGAAAGTCGTTTTCATTACCCTTGCACTTTTAAGTTTTTCATTTATCAATGCTCAGGTGCAAATATATCCTGCACCGGAAGATGGATATCAAAACCGGATAAAAACATTTATCGACAACCTGAAAGTAATTGACACTCACGAACACCTTATCCCTCAAAATAAATTACATGAATCTACCAGCTATGATTTCATGCTCCTTTTGGCCCACTATTCAAACAGTGATATCATCTCTTCAGGATTACCTCAGGATTTATTCGGAAAACTGATGAAAGATTCACTTACAACAGAAAAAAAATGGGAAATTTTAAAACCATATTGGGAAAGATGTTTCAATACAGCCTATTGCCGAAATGCATTGTATGCCTCCCGCAATCTGTTTGGTATTGATTCTTTCAATGACTCGTCTGTAATTGTCCTGTCAGATAGAATAAAAGAGGCGTATAAAAACCAAGACTGGTTTTACGATGTTCTTGACAAAGGAAATATAGAGTGGGTAATTCAGGATGGAAATGACAGGAGTTTCAGAGCGGATAAATTCAGGTATGTTATACGTTTCGACCATTTTGTTAATATCCGAAGCAGAAATCATATCGATAATTTATCTAAAAGACAGAAAATTGATATCCGGACCTTAGATGATCTGCTGGCAGCTCTCGATAAATCATTTGCAACGGACATCAGTGAGAATATTACAGGGATCAAAACCGGACTTGCTTACAGCAGAATCTTACATTATGAAACGAGCATGTAAAATATTTACACCCAAGGTGATGATTAAAAATGCGA
>CAZBWK010000148.1:0-6261 GCA_964495655.1 uncultured Prolixibacteraceae bacterium
TTTAACATCTCCCTCAGGTAGTGAGTATTCTCATTCCTGGCCTCAGTCTGCCGGTCGAGGCGCTTAAGCTGCGCCAGGCCTATTGCCGCCTGGTATTCGGCTATTCTCATTTTAGTCCCGTTCATTACACTTCCGCCGCTGACACCCTCCGGAAGCTTCACCGAACCGTATGGATTCCCGTAATTGTGGTAAGAATAACATCTGTCCATGAATTCCTCATCATCGCTCACTATAGCTCCGCCCTCACCTATTGGAATATTTTTACTTGTCTGAAAACTAAAGCATCCTGCGTTACCAAATGTGCCAATTTTCTTATGATTAACCTCGGCAAGCCATGAGAGGCAGGCATTTTCCACAACAATGAGATTGTGTTTGGCTGCAATTTGTATTATTGTTTCAATATCTGCAGGCATGCCAAGAGTATGGGCAGGCAGTATTGCCTTCGTCTTTGAGGTGATCTTCTCCTCTATCTTCCTGACATCAATCTGAAAGGTTTCGGGGTCTGTATCCACAAAAACCGGCATTGCTCCGTTCTGCAGAATACAGATTACCGTGGAAATAAACGTATAAGGATTTATGATCACTTCATCACCCGCACCTATGTCAAACTGATTAAGGGAGGCTATAAGTGCGTTTGTACCGTTAACCACTGCCAGGCATCTTTTGACACCGACAGTTTCAGCCCACTTCTTTTCAAATTCATCCACTACATCGCCGCGGGTCCATTTACCGCTTTTAAGTACATTGATAACCAGTTCCTGATCAGTTTCGGAATCCCATACCGGCCATTCCGGCCAATCTTTTGTCCTGACCAGCTCTCCGCCCAAAACTGCCGGAACAGAAAAACTGTTTGCCGGTACGGTAACCGGATGCGATGCCATTCCGGCTGCAAGTCCCATTCCAACTCCTGCAAGAGAACCCTTCTTAATAAATGTTCTTCTTGATAGATTCCTTATACTCATATTACTATAGTTTTATCAGTTTTATTATTTTTAATGTGCGTAATAACTTCATCAATGGTTTCTTTTTCCTTCTCAAGTTGATATTTTCAGAATAATCTTTTGCAGTAACGCGAGAGCGTGAGCCTTAAAGATAAAAATTTGCTGCAGGTTTATTTTCTTTCACAATTCACTTAATCTGCTCTAATTTTATTATCAGAAGTTTTCTTACTCCAAATATAAGCAAAAACTAATTTCGATAAATATCCTGACACTATCAATTTCCGATTCCCATCCAAGGCTTGTTAAAAGATACCATGGCCTGCAAATAAAGTTTCAAAGTTTTCAATCCCAAATTACCGGATAAAATGTTAATTTTGCTAATGTCCCTGATGCTCATGGTCAGAAATTTACTGGTAAAGAAAATCTAACCATTTGAATGTCATGGAATTATTTCAATTATTTGAGATGTTGCAATTAATAATTCATATGTAAGTTATTAGTAATCAAATATTTATCTGTTTTTATCATATACTGATCCAAATATTATGAAAAATCTCAAAACATTTATGCTTACATTGATGGCAGCCACGTTTGCCATAATGTTGTCTTGTACAGATAATAAGGAATTGTCTGTAAGTGACTTTAACTTTGACGGCCCACTGGGTTCCGACGGCGCAACCATAGAAAAGCTGGGTAAAAACTACTTCAGGGTAGTGCTAAGCCATGCCCCTAACCAGCCTGAGTGGAACAATAAGCTTAATTTTGAAATTACGGGTAATGCTAAAGGCAATGACCTGGTTTTGCTTGTTGAGGGGCCCCCGAGGTTTGCAATGAACGAATATTTCTACTCATGGTCTTACGACATGGAAAACTGGAATCCGGTTCAGTGGAAGCTGGGATATCAGGTGAGTCCCGAAAAAGATACTCTTGTCTTTCCTGTTTTCAGGGAAGATAAAGTATGGGTGGGACATCAGGTTCCCATATCATATGAACAGATAGAGGATTTTCTGTCAAATATCCAAAACAATGAGGATGTCACTGTTCACACTGTAGGCAAATCTTTGGGAGGCAGAAATATATACCGGGCCACTATCACTGGAAATTCAGGTGATGTGCCGGAAAACAAAAGGTGGGTGCACTATTTTACAAATCCGCATCCCGGTGAGCATAATGCACAATGGAGAATGATCGGAATGATCGAATGGCTGCTCAGCGACAAGGGAGCTGATATGAGAAACCGCTCTATTTGTCATTTTGTACTGATGATGAGTCCCGATGCCCCGCATAACGGCTGGTACAGGGTTAACGCCCAGGGTGTTGACATGAACAGGAGTTATTTTCCTGAAGGTTCAAATGAGAGTGAACAGGCTCATGAGTCATATATTCTTCAGCGTGACCTGGAAGAAATCATGAAGACTGATAAACCGGTAACAACGCTCTGGGGAATGCATACCTGGGGCGGTATTGTGGAACCGTTGTTATACTTTGTACAGGACGAAAGGCTTGGCCCGTGGACGGAATGGAGAGACATGACTGTCGAACTTGATAAAAACTCTCTTATCAAACCATTGAAACTGAGGGAAGGAAGTTCATCATACGGACCGATAACCTGGGAAGCAGGTCCCCACCATCAATTTGGAATTACTGCAATCCTTTGCGAGGGAGGCGGTGCAATTTATACTAAAGAGGAAAATAAAGAGTCTGGCAGAATATTGATCGAAGCTCTTGGCAAGTATTATAAGGGTACAAAATAGTAGATGTCCCCCCCTTTATCTGTATTAATTAATTTAACTTATGAATGTGATATAAATAAAGAATTTTATCTCAGGAAAAGGTTAATTTTATAATTCCAAACAAATAAAATTCATGTACTTATTACTATTGTTGATTTTTTCACCCTGCTTATTAAGCGCCGGAACTCCAATATGGACTAAGCATGAGGTGCAGTTTCAGAGTGATAAATTATATGAAAATCCTCTCTATGATGTCAGGGATTTTAAAGTGACTTTCACTGCTCCGTCAGGCCGGAAGAGGATTGTTCGCGGATTCTGGGATGGAGAAAAAATCTGGAAGGTTCGTTTTATGCCTGATGAAACAGGTACCTGGAGTTATATTACTGATTGTACTGATCAGGATAACAAGGGCTTACATAAACAGTCGGGTGAGTTCAAGTGTGTTCCCAATGCTAATGGTGAACTCCTGTTTCAGAAAGGGGCTGTAAAACATGAACCGGGGAAGTACTATTTATCTTATGGCGATGGCACACCGTTTTTCTGGCTTGCATGTACTGCCTGGAACGGAGCTCTAAAATCGACCGGTGAGGAGTGGAATTATTATCTGGAACAAAGGAAAAAGAATAATTATAATGTCATTCAACTGGTGACTACCGAATGGAGGGGGTGTGATAAAAACGCTGAAGGACTGACTGCCATAGAAGGAACAGGATATATAAAAATTAATCCTGAATTCTTTAAGAGAATCGATCAGCGTATTGATGAGGCAAACAAAAAGGGTATTCTTGTTTCACCTGTGGTTTTATGGGCACTTCCGTCGGGACAGGGCCGGCATTTAAGTCCGGGATACACCCTGCCCCTCGATGAAGCTGTTTTACTTGCAAAATATATCGTTGCCAGGTACCAGGGGAATCATGTGATATGGACACTGGGAGGTGATGGCAGGTATTATAACGAGCAGGAGGTTAAGTGGAAAGAGATCGGAAGACGTGTTTTTGATGGCACTGGCCATGCACCGGTCACATTGCACCCGCATGGAAGTTCGTGGGTCGGGGACCTTTTTGATCAGGAGGAGTGGTACAGCCTGATGGGATATCAATCGTCGCATAACAATGGTGAGAAAGTTGTGAACTGGATCAACAAGGGGCCTGTGTCGCAGATGTGGAGTAAACTGAAGCCTATGCCATATATCAATATGGAACCAAATTATGAAGAGATACATTTCAGGATCACAGATAAAGATGTCAGGAATGCCAGTTACTGGAGTATTTTTGTGACTCCCGTGGCAGGAGTAACTTATGGTGCCAACGGTATCTGGCCCTGGCTGGCGCCGGGTGAGCTGATATTAAACCACAGTGACAAAGGAGGTGTGACCGGATGGCGCAAGAGCATCGATTTTCCGGGTAGCATACAAATGGGTTACCTGGCAGGTTTTATAAAACAATTCGATTGGTGGAATCTGTTTCCTGCCAATGAGATATTAGCAGAACAGCCGGGGGAGAATATTTATAATCACTGGATATCAGTAGTGAAAAGTTCCGGCGATGACCTTATCATTGCCTATATTCCTGAAAAGTGTGATGTTAAGTTGTTTAATCCAAAAGGATACAGATACTCTGCACAGTGGTTTGATCCGGTTGCCAATAATTACTCTGAGGCCCGGATCATTAATGAGGAGAAATCGATTCTTTTTAAGCATGATTTTGATAACGACATGCTGATGGTACTAAGAAAACAGTAAGATGGGCTTCAGGTAAAAAAAAAAGATTAAGGAGTTATAATGTTACATCTAAAACAAATGCTTCAAACCTGATTTCAGATGTATTTTAAAGCCTTAAAAATGTTAAACATCAAATTTGTTTTTATTCTTGTTTCAGCTTTGCTATTTGGGGCATGTCATCCTAAAACAGCCGGCCCCATAAAACCGTGGACGGGAAACCGGTGGTTTTGGGAGTATAAGGGCGAACCGCTAATGCTGCTGGGTGCCAGCAGTGACGATAACCTGTTCCAATGGCCCGCAGAAATGCTGCTGCCTCATCTCGATTCAATGAAAGCGGCCGGAGCCAATTATGTCAGAAACACTATGAGCGACAGGTCCGACAGGGGATTCGAACTTTATCCCTATCAACAGCTTGATAATGGGAAATATGATCTTAAAAGGTGGAATGGCCAATATTGGGATAGATTCCGCTTCTTCCTTGAAGAGACTGCCAAGAGGGATATCATTGTTCAGATTGAGGTATGGGACAGGTTTGATTATTCCAGGGAAAACTGGCCTCCTCATCCGTATAATCCTCAAAATAATATAAATTACTCTTTTGAAGTATCTGGACTGGCAAATGAATATCCTGATCACCCGGGCCGTAATGATCAACCCTTTTTCTTTACTACTCCCAAACAGCAAAATAATGAAGTACTGCTCGCTTATCAGAAAAAATTCGTTAAAAAGATGCTGAGTTGTTCACTGAACTTTGACCATGTCCTATATTGTATTGATAATGAAACTTCAGGAGAAGAAGAATGGGCGGTTTTCTGGGCTGATCTTATCTTATCTGAAGCGGAAAAGTCGGATAAGGAAATTTATGTTACAGAGATGTGGGATAACTGGGACCTGAAATCGGAGCAGCATAAAAGAACTTTCGACCATCCTGAACGCTATGCCTTTTGCGATGTTTCTCAAAATAACCAGCAAAAGGGACAAATTCACTGGGATAATTTCCAGTGGGTCAGAAATTATATTGCAGTCACGCCACGGCCTCTGAATACCGTTAAAACTTATGGCGCAGACGGGGGCAGGCATGGAAATACCAAAGACGGACTGGAACGGTGGTGGCGGCATCTTATCGGAGGTGCAGCATCTGCCCGCTTTCACCGTCCTCCGTCCGGACTCGGGTTATCTGAATTGTCGGCAGCGTCAGTGAAAGTTGCCCGTGAAATAGAATCTGTTGTGAAATTTTGGGAGCTAAAACCGGGAAATGAATTACTTTCCAACCGTGAAGAGAATGAGGCTTATCTTGCTTCCAAGCCAGGTGAGGTATATGTTATTTTCTTTACAGACGGGGGCGAAGTCAGTCTGGATTTGACTAAACTGAATTATGATTTTTCACTTAAGTGGGCAGATGTAAGACAGGGAACATGGCTGCCTGAACAAAAAATTGCAGGGGGAGATACAGTTAAATTAAGCGCTTCGGGTAAAATGGAGTGGATTGCAGTTATTTCTTCAAATCAATGATTTTAATCTATTTCTTGATATTCACTTCAAAAAACGGTTCTTTATTAAATGAATTTTATCCTTATTTAACTATTATTTCTATTTTTAAAATCCGTTATCCGTAAATAATCTCATGTAATTTCTGAAACCAGCATTATTTAGAAATCACAAAAGCGTATAAACAAACTCAAAATTATATCTAATGAAAATTTCCCGTTTAATCTTCTTTTTGATAATCCTGACAATCACTGGGTGCTCTCTGTTTCAAAAAAACTCAGTCATTATCGAAAACAGGTATTTCAGCTACGAAATATCCTCTGGCGGCACTAACCTCCATTTTACGGATAAGTCAACCGGCAGGGATTATCTGAACCCT
>CAZBWK010000149.1:0-6171 GCA_964495655.1 uncultured Prolixibacteraceae bacterium
TTACAAACCCCTAAACACAAAACCAATCATAAATACAGAAGATGCTTTCCCCTTAATAATTTTATTTTTGAAAATAAAACCAACCATTAAATCATATCAAATGTAACTATATAAATGTATTTATTAAAATTTGTATACAACAAAAATGTACAAGATAGACATTTTTGTTGTTAGTTTTCCCAAAATGGGACACTTGATATCTATTTGGGAATCATATTTTTCAGCTCAATCTGTTTGTATCGTGCATAAACATTATATTTGCGCAAAAAAATGAGCAGAAAAAGAAAAAAACCTTTTTATGAGAGGGTAAAAATAGAAGATATCGGATCTGAAGGGAAAGCTTTAGTGAGGATAAACGATATGGTGGTATTTACCAGGCAGGCAATACCGGGCGATATTGTTGATCTTCAGGTAATAAGAAAAAGAAAAAATTATGAAGAAGCTGTTATTGCCAGAGTGCATGAATATTCGAAAGACCGGGTTAATGCTTTTTGTTCACATTTTGGTGATTGCGGAGGCTGTGTCTGGCAATGTCTTCCTTACGAAAAGCAGCTTTTTTATAAGCACAGGCAGGTTGAGTATCAGTTGACAAGAATAGGTAAAGTACAATTGCCTGAAATATTACCTGTAATAGCTTCAGAAAATAATACTTTCTATCGCAATAAGCTTGAGTTTACTTTTTCAAACCGAAGATGGTTAACAAGAGAAGAGATAGATTCGGGCAGGGAATTATCTGATAAAGAATCTCTCGGGTTTCATGCAAGCGGCCAGTTTGATAAAGTGATCAATATAGAAAAATGCTGGCTTCAGCGTGATCCCTCCAATGCTATTAGAAATTATATCTATAATTATGCTATTGATAACGGCCTGGAGTTTTTTGATATTCGCAATCAAAGAGGATTTCTGCGGACTCTTATGATCAGGACTTCTTCCCTGAATGAAGTAATGGTTGTTTTATCTGTATTCAGGGATGACAAAGGTGCTTTACAGGATTTGCTGAAATCAATAAAAGAGAAGTTTCCCTCTGTGACTTCATTAATGTATGTGATTAATTCAAAAGGCAATGATACAATAACAGACCTTGATCTCAGCCTGTTTTACGGAAGGGATTATATACTTGAAGAGATGGAAAGTCTTAAATTCAGGATCGGGCCCAAAAGCTTTTTTCAGACTAACTCAGAACAGGCATATAAATTATATAAGGTAGTTCGCGGGTTTACCGGACTTACGGGAAATGAAATTGTTTATGACCTGTATACCGGTACAGGCACAATTGCCCGGTTTATTGCCGGGAGTGCCAAAAAGGTAGTCGGTATCGACAATGTACCTTCGGCCATAAATGATGCGGTAACAAATGCATCTCTCAACGGAATTGATAATGTATTCTTTTTTACAGGCGATATAAAGGAACTATTGAATGATGATTTCACAAGAGAACAGGGTACCCCTGATATAATTATAACTGATCCTCCAAGAGCAGGTATGCATAATGATGTGATTGACACTTTACTTAAAATATTGCCGGGAAAGATTGTATATGTAAGTTGTAATCCGGCAACACAGGCTCGTGATATAAATCTGTTAGGCAGTCAATATAAAGTGACAAAAGTTCAGCCTGTTGATATGTTCCCGCATACTCATCATATTGAAAATGTTGTATTGCTGGAGAGATAAATAATTCAACAGGACTTATGTAGCTCTTGTATTTTTCGAAACTAATACAGGGTTGGGTCTATAAAGGCGCTTCGCGACCTTTGTCTACAAATTAATAAATTTATTAATTTGATTTTCAATTAATTATAAATAGAACATAAGGTATTGATCAATAAAAATTTTACTTTTTATACTATACTCAATATAATATTGTCAATATTATAAGTTGCAATAATCGGATTAATTTCATATATTGTTTACTAATAAAAAAGGTATCAATTGGAACCAGTGTAAGCCGTGTATTAACATTAGCCTGATTAAGCTTTTTTATCACGGTTTTATCAATATTCTTGTTTCATAAGTATAAATTTAAAATATCGGGAAAGATGAAAAGGACACTATTTATTTTGTTTATTTTTTGTGCCAGTTTGGGTTATTCCCAGGACACTGATTTTTTGGATAATGCAGTAATAAACATTGAAAAGACCAATATTAACAGTGCTGCAAGTGATTTCGGGCCTTCTTTTGTTGGCAATGAACTATGGTTTTCTGCATTCACAGATGCTGAGATCAATTTAATCAGGCAGGGTAGAACCAAGGATGTATTTTACAACTTGTATTCTGTGCCACTTGATGCAGGTGGGAATATCCGGGGTAATAAAGTTGTCAGGCTTGAGGATATCAGTTCCGGTTATCATGCCGGTCCTGTTTCATACTGTGAAAAGACTGAAGAGTTGTTTGTTACACTTAGTAATTTTGAGGATCCGGCAATCGAAAGGGTTGTATTCAGAAAAGCCAGTATTCCCCTGAAGATCATTACTATGAAGAGATCCGGAACCAGTTGGACAGAGGCAGGAGAAATGCCTTTTAACAGTTCCTCGTATTCTGTGGGACATCCGGCAGTATCGGTTACCGGCGACACTTTGATCTTTGCTTCTGATATTCAGGGCAGGGGTAAAGGAGGCACTGACATCTATATGTCTGTTCGCAGAAACGGAAGGTGGGGAGATATGGTCAATCTTGGAGATAACATTAACACCGGGGGAGACGATATGTTTCCTTACTTTTATAAAGGTAAATATTTAATTTTTGCATCTGATGGCAGACCTGGTGGAAAGGGAGGTCTTGATCTCTATTACTCAAAGATTTCAGGTTCAGGTTTTAGCGCACCCCGGAGCATTGATCAATTGAATTCCCCTGCGGATGATTTCGGACTGGTAATTCATGAGGATGAGCAGATTGGTTATTTTGTGTCGAAGAGAGAGGGAGGTTCAGGTGACGATGATATATATAAAGTTCTGTTTGAAACCGGGGATTATGAGTTGGAGTTACTGGTACGTGACAGGAAAACAGGTAATCCAATTTCTAATGTAAGAGTTAATTTCAGTGACAATATGACCCGTTATACTGACAGCAACGGTTTGATCAGGAGAGATCTGGACAGAGATACTGAATACACTGCAACATCAGCACTTGACGGATATATGAACGAATCGGTAACATTTACCACAAGAGGAAAACCATTTGGCGTGCTAAAAGAGGTAATCGAGATTGAAAAGGTTGAGGTTGGACAAAAATTTGAGATTAAAAATATCTATTATGATTTTGACAAGTGGAATATACTGCCTGCTTCAGAAACAGAACTTGACAAGCTCGTAAAGGTTCTGAAAGACAATCCTTCATGGAAAGTTGAATTGGGATCACATACAGACAGTCGCGGCACCAATGAATATAATGATGTGTTAAGTCAGAGACGTTCTGATTCCGCAGTGAGATACATTGTATCAAAAGGGATTGACCAGGGCAGGATAATTGCAAAGGGTTATGGTGAATCACAGTTGGTTAACAACTGCTCTGACGGGGTTAGTTGCACGGAAGAGCAGCACAGAATGAACAGGAGAACTGAATTTACAATTATCGAAATGTAAGAATATTTGTACAAATGTAATAAAGGTCATAAAAAACCCGGTGAATTCAGGTTCACCGGGTTTTTTATAATAAACAGGTTATTTTTTAACCCAGATATGTTTTAAGCAGTTTACTCCTTGAAGTATGTCTGAGCCGGCGAATAGCCTTCTCTTTGATCTGGCGCACTCTTTCACGTGTGAGTCCGAATCTTTCACCAATTTCTTCAAGGGTCATTTCCTGACATCCTATACCGAAGAAGAGGCGTATGATATCAGCTTCTCTTTCTGTCAGGGTCGCAAGCGCACGATGAATTTCCCTTGAAAGGGATTCCTGGATTAGGGTACGGTCGGCATTAGGAGAATCATTATTTACGAGCACATCCAGCAAACTGTTATCTTCGCCGTCTACAAAGGGAGCATCAACAGAAACATGTCTGCCTGACACCCTTAATGTATCTGATACCTTATCGGCAGACAATTCAAGTGTACTGGCAAGCTCTTCAGGGGAAGGTTTACGTTCATGTTCCTGCTCGAATTTTGAAAAGGCTTTATTTATTTTATTCAGTGAACCAACCTGGTTAAGGGGAAGACGCACAATTCTTGATTGTTCGGCAAGCGCCTGAAGTATAGATTGCCTGATCCACCAAACAGCATAAGAAATAAACTTAAAACCTCTGGTTTCATCAAATTTTTCTGCGGCTTTGATCAGTCCCAGGTTGCCTTCATTGATCAGATCAGGGAGACTAAGTCCCTGGTTTTGATATTGCTTTGCAACTGATACAACAAACCTGAGGTTCGCTCTGGTCAATTTTTCCAAAGCGGCCTGATCACCCTTTTTAATTCGCTGGGCTAATTCTACTTCTTCCTCCACAGTAATCAGTTCCTCCTTACCAATTTCCTGCAGGTATTTATCTAAAGAGGCACTTTCACGATTTGTTATAGACTTTGTGATCTTTAGCTGTCTCATATAACTCTCCTTATCTCCTTAAAAAAGTGTGCAAATATAGAACATTAATTATTACTATTGAAGAGGAAGGCATCCTATTACTCAATTTTAATGGTATGTTAAAAGTATTCAGCTTCAATTTTTTCAAACGCCAAAAACAAAATATGCCAACTCTCCGTTCGGGTAAATGCCTTCGACAAGAATTCCGCCCCTGGAGTTCTCTGTCTCTCTTTTAAAGTCATTTACCTCATAAACAGGCTTTTTGTTAACATGGGTGATGATAAACCCTTTATTCATTCCTGCATCTTTCAGCTTGCCATTATTCAGTTCAGTTATTTTTATTCCGTTTTCTATTTTCAAATAATTTTTGTCTTCATTGGTTATCGGTTCGAAACGGGCACCTAAAAAGGTAACATTGTCTCTCACAATTTGTGTGTCACCATGTTTATTACGTAATGTAACAGTAAATTGTTTCTTGTCATTTTTTCTTTTGATGACAATTTTTACATCTTCACCCGGACGGAACCGGCTTACTTTTTCCTGAAGTTCTGCAGCTGAGTTCACAGGTTCACCGGCAACATTTAAAATTACGTCCCCTTCTTTTATACCTGCTTCCCTGGCTGCTCCGTTTTCAGTAACTGCAAGTACATAAACTCCTTCAACTTGTCCAAGTCCTTTTTCTTCTGCAAGCGATGCTGTAACGTCAAGAATATTTACACCCAGCAGTGCCCTTTGCACCTCACCGAATTCTTTCAGGTCCTCAACCACTTTTTGAACTATAGAGACCGGAACGGCAAATGAGTAGCCCGCGTATGAACCTGTGCGTGATGCAATTGCCGTATTGATGCCTACCAGGTTTCCCTGCTGGTTAATCAATGCACCTCCGCTGTTTCCGGGATTCACAGCAGCGTCAGTCTGGATAAAGGATTCAATTGAGTACTGATCGGTGTTTATGCCAAGGTTTCGTGCCCTGGCACTCACTATCCCGGCAGTAACAGTAGAAGTAAGATTAAAGGGATTTCCAACCGCAAGTACCCATTCTCCCAGTTTCAGCCTGTCGGAGTCGCCATAGGTAAGGTATGGCAAATTTTTGGCTTCGATCTTTACCAGTGCCAGATCTGTAGAGGGATCGGCTCCAATAAGGCGTGCATCGTACTCTTGTTTGGTGTTTAAACTAACCTTGATCTTCTGAGCATTTTCTATTACGTGATTATTTGTAACAATATAACCGTCATCAGAGATAATTACCCCTGAACCGTAACCTGTGGCAAGCTGAGGTTCCTGCCTTCTTAGTCCGAAGAACTCATCAAAAAACGGATTTCCGCTCGACCAGCCCCCGCCCCTCACCGACTGGGTTGCGATATGAACTACGGCATGAACTGAATTCTCAGCGGCAAATGTTAAATCAGGCAACTGTTGCTGGCTGTTGGCAGGCAGGTTCACAAAGTTTACCGGCCGTTGCTCTGAAATAGTAATAACCTCGGATTTATGAAAATATCTGCTGAATATTCCAACTGCCAAAAAGGCGCTGGCCACTGCCAGCAGTAGCATTAGAGTATATTTTTTAATATTTTTCATATGATTAAAATTAAATATTTTCAAAGGTATCATATGGAACTCGCACATGTTTTAATCATCCTCTTGGGTGATTTTACAATCATGCTC
>CAZBWK010000150.1:0-6121 GCA_964495655.1 uncultured Prolixibacteraceae bacterium
AGCCTGCGGTTCAGGTAACCGTCGGTAATATAAACCTCATTGGCAGCCTGGTCAACTGCGATATCCGTTGGACGGCCTAACCGTAGAGTATCATTACTGCCTCCGGTTTCACCGGGGATTCCAATTTGAAGTAAAAAGGAACCATCAGATTTAAACTTCAGCACATGGTGATCCTTATTGGTTTTGCCATTAGCGGCACATATCCACACATTATCTTCACCGTCAACAAAAATCCCATGCTCCCCGACAGGCCATTCGTAACCTTCGCCCGGACCGCCCCACGACTGAAGCATCTTTCCACCACTGTCAAATTCCATTACAGGAGGGGCAGGTGAATAAGCAGGTTTTTGAGATTCCCCGTCAGGGCCTCCTTCATCTAAACCCAAAGTCCCGGGACGGTGAACTATCCAAATATGATTTTTTGAATCTACTGCAATTCCGGAAACCTGTCCGGTAATCCAGTTATCCGGAAAGGTCTGAGGCCAGAAAGGATCAACCTGAAAAGAGGGAACGGCGTCTGCGGCCTCCCTGGTAATGCTATTGTCAGTTGAGCTTGTACAACCAACAAAGAGACAAATTGAAAAAAACACACAAGTAAATTTAAAAATTTTCATGGTAATGACTCAATAAAAGGTTTCATACTATTCTTAAAAATATCATCGAGATAAGATGACAATCCGATATACCGTCTGAATCCGCTTCTCATCTCATGTATCAGAAATTCTTTAATTTCCTCATGAACATTCATTTTGGGAGGTGCAATTACCAGTTCATCCACGGATGTGCAATAGCCTGATGTTATTTTTTTTGTTCGCCCCTGAGGATCAGGCTGCACCCTCATAAATCCATTGAATCCACCAATCCCAAGACTATAATTAAATCCTACCCCGCGGGCATCTTCAGCAATTAACACACTGGGAATACGTCGGCTGAAAAAATTAAGATGCGCATGACACTCATATCCCACATGTAAATCACATGTCTGGTAAAATTCCAGATTTTCAATATTTCCAGCCATCTGCATCACTTTAAATCCCAGTTCCGCTGCATATTCACGAATAACCCTGTTTTTCTCTGTAACCTCAGGAGTCAAGGCTGCGCTTCTTTCACTTTTTGAGGTTAAATTCTCCTTTGAAGCAGCGTCTAACAGATGAAAAGCGCATATTCTTTCTGCATCAGAAAACAGTCCGGCAAGCATATCCAATATCTGTTTTGCCTGTGCAAGGTAAAATGGACTGAGTGGCGGACTGAATACTACTCTTTTAATATTCTGAGGCCTGTACATCGGCTTACCTATGGCAGAAAGCAGAAACCAGGCAGGATCACCTGTCATTATCGTATTAGTAATTCCATGTTTCGCAAGAATATCACAGGTATAAAACTCTCTGCAGGAGAGTTGTTCAACCTGACCGGCAATGAATGACAAAAAAGTTCGGGTGGCTATTGAATAATTAACCTTACAGCGTGACTCCTCATCTCCGGGATAAACATTCCAGTTAGCGCCAACAGGTATCATCGGTACTTTTATTTGAGAGAGATCCTTAACAAGCTGATAAACTCCCGGATACATCGGAGTATCTCTAATTGGGAATGCAGGCATCAGTACGGCACGGGTTGAATTGATCTTTTCCAGCCACGGTTCAAGCGGTTTTTCCCTGAAAATTGTCAGAAATTCAACTTTACCCTTAACATATGTTATCAACTCTTTTGTTCTCTGTTCAATCAACTTGTCGCCTACATTCTGACTTCCATATGGAGGACAGGTTGTTAAAACTGTATAGCTGCCTGAGGATATATTTGAAGATTTCCTGTATTCCCGGCTCTTTGGAAATGAAAAAAGTTTCAGAGAGGAAAGCACCGGAATTGCTAAAGCCAATCCGCCATATCCCATTACACTTTTTTGAATAAAATCCCTTCTGTTTACCATCTTAATATCTCCTTCATTTTTCAAAATATAGAAACGGACCTTAAATCATTGATCCGATCAACATCATTAAGCTGAAAATGCATTATTTGGTTTGTTCCACTTTATACGGGCAATAAAAACACTTCCGTCACTTCCGTACTTTTCTACCCCTCTTGGCTGCATCCATTCTGAAACAGTCACCCAGGTTTCATCTGCACTGATATCTGTCACTCCAAAATTACCCAGCCTTGCTCCCCTCTCAGGTACAAGGATCCTCTCTGTATCACGGATCACACACAACTTGTCAGGGTCAACCTGTGCCATGAAGAGAGGCGCTCTGTGCCGGAAAACATGATCATTGTCAGCTCCGCGTCGGGTATAAACCAAAAACAAAACGTCACTATGAGTAACCCAGTGTTGTTGAGTGTTATAGTTGCCCAGATCTTCTCCGTCATCGAATGTCCAGGCCTTAGGTTCATCAAAATGTAACCCGTCACTGCCTTTTGTTACGTATCCCTGCTTATCATTTCGAAGAGTCAAAAAATAATTTCCCTTAAAGAGGGTTAGTGAAGGTTCTCCATAACCTCGCGGAACATCCAGTTTTAACTCATTACCATGCTCAATGTAACTAAGCCTCTTACCATCAAAAGCACAGCGGACAACAATAACAGAACTGACATTTACGGCCCCGGGCGGGACAAAATACACCGGCAGCAGAATAGTACCATCAGGCCTGTCAAAACGCTGGGTGGACCCTGCTCCGCAGTTTTGAAATTTTTCAGGGTCAGGCATCTCCATTTTCTGCCAATCCGACCATTGACTGATTTCAGGATTATAAACTGAAAAAGAGGTGTGGCGGGGACGGGGACTTGTAACCTTCCAATCAGGAGTATATACAACTGTATGACCGGTTCCAAGTAACAATTTCGTCTGTTTATGCCACTTTGGCCAATAATCACTTAATGCTACCGGACGTCGTTCACCCTCAATTATTTCAAAACGGGGAGACAGACTTTTAAGTTCCTGCGGTGTAGTCCAGTGTTTACCCAGATCATCTGTCTGCAATCCGTATGCAGCCTTGAAAACATCGCTGCCTGACAGATCGAGCGTTGTCATTGTCATCACAATGCGGGGCAGTCCGTTTTTACCCGCCCCGGGAACTATTCCGGTTCTCGGATGGACAAAACAGTTATCTCCGTCAAAATACCTTGTCGGGTTGTCGAGTGAAAGATCATACTGCAATTTATCTTTCCAAAAATTCAGCCCATTCGCAACTGCAGGCAGACATAAAACAGAAATACCCCCGACAACTGACGTTTTTAAAAATTTTCGTCTTTCGTATCTATTTTCCGAAGGACTGTTCTTTAGTTCATAATAGTTTTTCATTTGTATATAACTATTTAAATTCCAATTAATTACAACAAGAGAATTCACTCTTTTAACCCGATCCTGATTTTAACAGGATAAAAAAAGTCATCACTAAGAAAAAATTGCTAAAAATTATTCTAATGTGATTTTAATTCTGAAATCTAGTTTATGATCATTCTGAAATAATATAAATCAGCCTGTTCTGACCCGTCCATCACTGCCCTTTCAGTAAATACCACCAGGTATTCATTTTTATTGATGGGGGTGATTGTCGGATAACCATAAAGATTTTGATTTAAAGGCCTGTCACCTGTGAAGCCGGCTTCCGCCCAAGGCCTCAACAATTCATGCTGCAATTTCCATCCTGTAGGATTTCCGGTTATATCATCAGGCCTCGCTGTATAAATAAACAAACTATTTTGTTCATTAGACCTGGAATAACGGTCACTGTTCAATGCAATCAGCAGGTCACGGTTTTTATCATATATAATTTGCGGAGCTGCTCCCCAATGTTTTTCCGGGGGAATATTTGTCTGAACAGGTTGTGACCAGCTTAATCCATTATCATGTGATTCCAACTGTACTAAAGGGTGTCCGTGCTCCCTGACATCATCCCTGATAAGGACAATCATCAGGTTTTTACCGCACCAGGCACCGGCAATTTCAGATAATTTATAATCCTCGTTGTCTGTAATCATATTATATTCCTCCCAGGATGAACCATCCCGGCTATAAGTTATGTATCTCCTGCATCCAAACATTACATACTTGTTTATATCAGGATTATAAAACATCTGTCCAGTACTCCAAATGCCGGGTATATTATTAACCTGCGGATCAGACCAGGCTTTGGAAATCTGAGGTTCAGTCCAAGTTTCACTATTATCATCACTATAAATAAAATAACGCCCTTCGGTTTCCTTACCATCATAATGCCGGAAAAAAACCACTATCCTGCCATCTTTAGTAATACCCCCGTGAATATTACGGTCATCATACCGGTTACTATTATATACTGTTTCAACTTCTCCCCACTTATCCATCGCAGGGTCATATTTAATTTTAGCTATATATCCGTCAGTGCCCACATGGTCACCTTTCTTCCCTGGATCCAGCCTGAAAATCAGCAGTATTTTCCCGTCTTTCAAAGTTACCAGCAATCCCTCACTATTATGGTCATCGTTTATCAGTAATGGTTTAAAAGGTGTAACACTAACATTAAATTGATTATCAGATTTTTGGCCTGATTCCGAACCGGTGCAGCTAAACAGAAAAACGGTAAAAACAGGTATTAACAAGAATAGTTTTAACTTTTGCATATTTATATTTTTTAAATCTGAAACATACTGTTTGGAGTCGACCAATGTATACGGGCAACAAAGACAGTTCCGTCACTTCCGTATTTCTCCACCCCTCTTGGTTGCATCCATTCCGAGACAGTCACCCAGGTCTCATCAGCACTGATATCAGTTACACCAAAATTACCCAGCCTTGCTCCCCTCTCAGGTACAAGGATCCTCTCTGTATCACGGATCACACACAACTTATCAGGGTCTACCTGAGCCATGAATAAGGGAGCCCTGTGCCGGAAAACATGATCATTGCCTGCTCCGCGGCGGGTATAAACCAAAAACAGGCCGTCACTATGAGTGACCCAGTGTTGTTGGGTATTATAGTTACCAAGTTCCTCTCCGTCATCGAAAGTCCATACCCTGGGTTCATCAAAATGCAGTCCGTCACTTCCTTTTGTAACATATCCCTGCTGATCATTACGTAAAGTCAGGAAATATTTTCCGTTGAAAAATGTCAGCGACGGCTCCCCAAAACCGCGTGGAACATTAATGCTCATTTCATTACCATGCTCAATATAAACAAGTTTATTACGGAAAAATGCACATCTTGTAACTGTCACTGTACTAATAATCCCGGAGCCCGGTGGACGAAATGAAACAGGAAGTAAGATCGTTCCGTCCCGCAAGTCATATCGCTGGACACTTCCTGATCCGCAATCATAAAACTTTTCAGGGTCAGGCATTTCCAGCTTTTGCCAGGCCGACCAACATATCCCGGAATCAGGATTATAAACTGAATAAGATGTATTTCGGGGCCGGGGATTTTTCACTTTCCAGTCCTGTGTATAAACAACTGTATGCCCTGTACCCAAAAGAGTTTTAGAACTTTTATGCCACTTTGGAGAAAAATCACTTAAAGCAGCTGGCCTTCTTTCACCGTTTATGATTTCATAATGAGGTGCCAGGTTTTTTACTTCGGAAGGGGTAGTCCAGTGTTTACCCAGGTCATCTGTATGCATACCATAAACACCCCTGAATACATCACTTCCCGAAAGATCCTGAGTATTCATAGTCATTACAATCCTGGGCAGGCCGTTTTTCCCTGCACCCGGGACAATCCCCGCCCTTGAATGAACAAAACAGTTATCCCCGTCAAAATAGCGTGTCGGACTATCGAGTGAAAGATCAAATTTTACTCTGCCCGCAGAGGAATAAAATACATTAAAAATGGGAGGCATGCATAAAACAGAAATACCCCCGACAACTGACGTTTTTAAAAATTTTCGTCTTCCGTATTTATTTTCCGAAGGCCTGTTTTTTAGATCATAATAGTTTTCCATTTGTATATACCTATTTAAATTCCAATTAATTACAACAAGAGAATTCACCCTTTTAACCCGATCCCGATTTTAACAGAAAAAAAAGTCACCACTAAAGAAAATTATTCCAATGTAATTTTAATTCTGTAATCTAGTTTATGATCATTCTGAAATAATACAGATCAGCCTGTTCTGACCCGTCCATCACTGCCCTTTCAGTAAATACCACCAGGTAT
>CAZBWK010000151.1:0-6119 GCA_964495655.1 uncultured Prolixibacteraceae bacterium
CTGTTCAGATGAGTTAGTATTAACAGTTCCGTTATTATATTTCTTGCCCTTTTTCTTGTTCTTATAGCGAATATAAAGATCTGTATTATTTGTTATTCGGCAATCAGCCTGGATTTGAAGGTCGTATCCTTCTGATGGCGCTGCTGTTGTGTAGCTGACCCATTCTGACCTGAAAAGGTCGGTATAAGCAGTGAGCGTAACAAATTTTACAGGAAGTATATGTATCCCTGCATAGAGTCCTGTTTCATCCCTTGCAGAGGAAGCTTCAGAAAATGCTGAGGCCCAAAGAGAGTTATAATTTTTATCATAATGCCTGAAAAGCAATGAGAACCGGAGCTGGTCATGCAGATTTGCCAGGGCGCCCTGCAAGAAGGCCGTTCCTTTAGATTTTGATATTGCTGCTTCTCCGAAAAGCTGATACTTATCCTTACAATAAAAATAGTCACCTCCGGCAACAAGATTTGAATTTCCATGCAAACGATGGATATTATAGATCTGGCTGGCAGGAAGAAAAGGGAGGTCAAATTTTCTGAATAGCAGGGTAGCGCCAATTCTCAGGTTTGTGAACCTTACAGATGTTGATATTCCTGTGTTAAGGTCTTTAATGCTGTTCTTGTCGGCTATTTCGTTTTGTGTACGGTGGTATCCGGAGTTCTGAAGGCTTGTAAAGAAGAGGTCTGTTGAATCAGAATATTCAATATTGGCATCATTTTTTTTATTGGAAAAGAAGATGCCGAAAGTTGTTTTACCCTTTTTAAACTCTGTTCCCATTCCTCTGAAGAACCTGTTCTCGTCGGTTGATGTATAGGGATTAATACCCTGGTTCGACTTTGATATGTTTTGTATAGCTGCAGATTTCCCGGTGGAGAATCCCTGCCACACTACAAGTCCCTGTCCGGCTCTTAAAGTATAATCCCCAATGATTAATTTAAGACTGTTTAATTTAAGGCTGAGGTGAGCTGAATAGAAGTCGAATCCATATTTATTGACGCCTCTGAAAAAAGGTTCCCCCGGATCCTTTTCGGCGGTGAACCCAAAAGATACCTTATCGTCAGCTTTAAACCTGTATCGACTGTAATACCTGTATTTGTTACCCTCAAAAGGTATTGTGCCATCGCTGCGGGGAAGGTATCCCGAGGGATCCTGTATAAGAGTCATGGTTCGCAGAAATAGTTCACTCTTTCCGTATTTAAAGATGCCTGGTGCTTTTCCGGGAATTTTATCCTCCTCTCCGAAGTATATGAACGGCTCAATTTTTTCGGCGGTCGGCCTGGAAAATCCCTCAACAGCAAGGATCTCATATATTGAATATATGGGCCCGAAGCTTTTGCGGTATTCTAACAAGTTGTGGATCTGAATCTCATTCAGAAAGGGTATTGCAGACAACCGGGTTATACCTGCAGAGTTGATGTTTACCGGATTTTCAGCCAGCTCTTCAAGAGTCTCCGGCAAATAAGCTGCATCAGCTCCGTCTTCAATATCTTCAATTATCGATTCAATAATAGTTTCGATCTCTGTATTTAAGGTATTGTTCTGGGCCGTTATTAACCGGGTGAAAAACATAAAAATGAAAATAGTTGTGTGTTTAGGGGACATTTTAATTTTGTTATTTTGGTTATAATTTAAATTGAATTGACAGTGAGGGGGTTATCCCCAGGCTTTCATGATAACAGAAGCTGATATCCGCTGAGTATTTATCTAACACATATCCAATTCCCGATGTATATCTAAAAGGTTTGCCTGACGTTCCAAAGCGGAATGCTAATCGTTCAGCAGGGTAGAATTCAAGGCCCGATTTGACCACGACAGGAAACCGGCTCTCCTTTTCTCCTTCAATAGTGATCAACAGGTTCCCGTCAAAGGAATAATGACAGCCTGTTCTGATGATCACAGGTGCCGTCTGTTCTCCTTCAGACAATTTTAATCCGGCTCCGGCCGGATTGAAGATATGGGCTCCAAAGGAGAGGCTTTTGTGAGCTGCAAAGAGCAGACCTCCTTCAAAAGTAGCGAATCCCTTTTTTTCAGGATTTTCGGGGAAAAGTACTGAGATATAGTCAATCTGGATTCCGGCAGACCATTTTTCAGTAAGGTTTCGGGCAAAAGCAATTCCATATCTGTTTTCATGATACAAACCCCGTCCGAACTGTAACATACTTATACCAAAAGCTCCTCTGCTGACGGGCAGCACAATACTGCAGGCAACAGTCGACAATTTATCAATATTGAATTTTGAATCGTAAAAGAAGCCTGCCGAAAAGCAGTCGGCCGGGGCTAATCCCGCCTGATTATGAAAAGTTGACCATGTGTCTGAAAATGAAATAACGGCATCTGAGAGTGCTGAGGCACGTGCACCCACCTTATAGTTATCGGTGCATTTCGTTTTGACAGGGTGTATTATCAGGAATATGACAATACAATACAATTTCGACAAAAAATTTTTGTGCAGGGTGGTTAACATGTTAAATTATTTAAAATTATTGATATCTACATAATGGCAGTTAATTAGTGATAGTTGGTTATAAACAGTTTAATTCGTTTTATAACTGTATTTTACTTCAGAAAGCTCAATGTTTGCCTTGACAATTTTTTTCTTCAGGGTTTCTTTATAATCTATAAGTTTTTGCATAAGCAGTTCATCGCCGGCAGCCATTATCTGTACTGCCAGAATAGCAGCATTCACAGCCCCGTTAACTGCAACTGTTGCAACCGGTATGCCTGGAGGCATCTGCAGTATTGACAGTATAGAATCGAAGCCCGAAAGCGATGCGTTTATCGGGACGCCTATTACAGGCAGGGGGGTCATTGCAGCAATAACACCAGGCAGATGAGCAGCCATGCCGGCGCCGGCTATGATCACTTTAATGCCTCTGTCTTTAGCCCCTTTTGCAAAAAATTCCACATCTTCGGGAGTGCGGTGGGCCGAAAGGGCATTAAGTTCGAAAGGGACTTCAAACTCGTCAAGCAACTTAGCCGCCTTTGACATTACATCCAGGTCGGAAGTGCTGCCCATAATAATACTGACTTTTGGTTCCATCATTTCTGTAAATTATTTTCAGTTAATCAATTTGTTTTGTTATTTTGTATCCACAATATTCATAAGCGAAAATACACCATTTAAGATACTTTTAAAAATTTAAGGGTGTGAAAGAAGTTAAAATTCATGATAAAAAGTTCAGGCTTTTCATTCCAAATGAAAGGATAATAGAGACAGTTGAAAAAATGGCAGCTAAGATGAACAGGGATCTTACAGGAAAGAGTCCTTTGTTTATCTGTATTTTAAATGGTTCCTTTATATTTGCCGCTGAACTTTATAAGCGAATATCCCTGATGGATTCTGAAATATCATTTGTGCGGCTGGCATCGTATGACGGCGACAGAACAACCGGAAATGTAAGGCAGTTGATCGGGCTGGACGAGAATATTGAAGGGCGAACGGTAGTGGTGGTGGAAGATATAGTCGACAGCGGGATCACACTTGATCATATTTGTAATATTCTTAATATGATGGATCCTGTCCGGGTGCTTACTGCCACCCTCCTGCTAAAGCCTGATTGCCTGAAGCTGCAGATCTGGCCTGATTATGTGGGATTAGAGATACCAAATGATTTTATTGTGGGCTATGGACTTGACTATAACGGCTATGGACGGAATTTGAGTGATATTTACTCTGTTATTAATGAATAAAAATTAAAAAACATGTTAAATCTTGTATTATTTGGCCCTCCCGGGGCAGGGAAAGGAACTCAGGCGGAGTTTCTTATTGAATCGTTCGGATTGATCCATCTCTCTACCGGTGATCTTTTGAGAAGTGAAATTGCAGCAGGCACAGAACTGGGACTGGCTGCCAAGGCTTTTATGGACAAAGGGGAGTTGGTTACTGATGAAGTGGTTATCGGCATGATAAAAAGCAAGCTGGAAGCTAACCAGGAGGCAAAAGGATTTATTTTTGACGGCTTTCCCCGGACAGTAGACCAGGCAAAGGCGCTGGATAAACTTCTTAATGAGAACGGAACGCCGGTTTCAGGCATGTTGAGCCTCGAAGTTGAAAAGCAGGAACTTATAAACCGGCTTCTGAGCCGCGGAAAAATTTCCGGCAGGGCTGATGATCAGGATCAGACTATTATTGAGAACAGGATCAATGTGTATAACGAAAAAACATTACCGTTGATAGAGTATTATAAATCGCAGGGTAAACATTTCGGAATTAACGGAATGGGAACAATTGAAGATATTAAGTTACGACTGAAAGAAGTTATTGAGAATAGGCTGTAATCACATTTCTGTTGTAACAAATGACCAGAAGATTTAAAAATGAGTGAATCAAACTTTATTGATTACGTTACTGTTTTTTGCAAATCAGGAAAGGGAGGCGCCGGGTCTGCTCATCTCAGAAGGGAAAAATTTGTGCCAAAAGGGGGGCCTGACGGAGGGGATGGTGGCCGTGGAGGTCACATAATAGTTGAAGGAGACAGGCATAAATGGACACTTCTGCATCTGAAATACCAAAAACATTTCAAGGCAGGTAACGGCCAGCCGGGGGGCAGACAAAGAATGACCGGAGCCGGCGGGCAGGATGTTATTCTCGAAGTGCCTCTTGGTACAATTGTAAAAGATGCAGCAACAGGCGAATTTCTTTTTGAAATAACCAGTCATAAGGAGCAGAAAGTCCTTATGCAGGGCGGAAGAGGAGGCCTTGGCAACTGGCATTTTAAATCTTCTGTAAATCAGACTCCCCGGTATGCTCAACCCGGAGAACCGGGAGAGGAAGGCTGGAAAATACTGGAACTGAAGGTTCTCGCAGATGTCGGACTGGTTGGTTTTCCCAGCTCGGGAAAATCAACCCTCCTTTCTGTTGTCTCGGCAGCTAAACCTAAAATTGCTGATTACCCTTTCACTACACTGGTACCTAATTTGGGAATTGTTGACTACCATGACCAAAAGTCATTTGTCATGGCCGATATTCCAGGCATCATAGAGGGAGCTCACGAAGGGAAAGGGTTAGGTTTGAGGTTTCTGCGGCACATCGAAAGAAATGCTATGCTCCTCTTTTTGGTTCCTGCCGACAGTAACGAACACTTAAAGGAATATCAGATTCTGCTGAATGAACTGAAGAAATACAACCCTGAACTTCTTGATAAACGCAGATTGCTGACTATCAGCAAGTCTGATCTACTAGATCAGGAACTTACGGATGCGATCAGCAGTGAACTGAAGGATATAGAACATATATTTTTTTCTTCTCTGACAGGATATAATATTCAAAAGTTAAAAGATAAGATCTGGCAAATATTGAACAGTTAAATGGATTTTCTACAAAAAATATTAAATATTGATGCAGAGCTCTTTTTGTTTCTAAACAGTTTTCATGATCAGTTTTGGGATCCCGTTATGCTTATGATCACAAGAAAGGAAACATGGATGCCTCTTTTCCTGGTAATACTATTCCTGATAATAAAGAATTACAGGGCAAAATCGATACTGATAGTGATAATGCTTTCCCTGACAATCCTTTTAAGTGACCAGCTCTCTGTGCTGCTTAAGGAGACGATTCAAAGGCTGCGTCCTGTTTATGATCCTCAAATTGATCATCTGGTGCATAATGTTTTTCGCAAAGGAGGCCTTTACGGTTTCGTCTCATCTCACGCGGCCAATTCTTTTGCAGTTTTTTATTTTACCCACAGGCTGTTTAAGAATAAAGGTTATTCTGTACTTCTCTTTTTTTGGGCATTACTGATGTCTTATTCACGTATCTACCTGGGGGTGCATTATCCTCTTGACATACTTGGGGGAGCCGTTTTGGGACTGGTTACAGGATTATTCACCTTTAAAATTTTAATGTTTATTGAAGTGCATTTCTTCCTGACGGGAAATCCTAAAATTGAAAAGACAGATCTCAGTCCCGCCCAGTCGGGATTGCTGTTTTTTACATTTTGTGTTGTGCTGACAACTGTGATCACAGTTCTCTCTATTCTGAACTATTATAGCGGCATGTAGTCTTTTTATAACCAATAGCCTCATAGCTTTTTTTTTATCTGATCAGAAAAAAGCGGTCATAATAAAAAATCCCGGAGCCTCTGCTCCGGGGTCAAAACTAAACCTAACTAAACCAAACTTATGAA
>CAZBWK010000152.1:0-6011 GCA_964495655.1 uncultured Prolixibacteraceae bacterium
ACTTGCCAAAAATTTTGCTGTTTGAATTAATCCGTCCATTAATTTATCCAAATCCTGCCATCTTGCAGAAATATGTTCTGGAATAGGTTCGCCGGTTATTCTGTCATGATCACCGACAAAGCCTCCTTCTGTTCTAAACCCCAACTTTGTAAAACGTTTATTTTCAATAATGATTCCCTGCAAACGTATAAGTTCCGCTTTTGAAAGCGGATTTTTTCCGGCTTCACCAATTGCTTTACCCCAACGTAACGCACGATTTGTTCCTGGATTTTCACCTTCAATTTTAAATGAAGCCCGGGAGTCCTTTAATAACAAAAATGATGATGCCCTTTGCATTATATCTTTATGAATGCTATTTAGATAAGTCTTATTTTGTAACTGAATTTTGGAAGCAATATATTTTTCGAGTTTTTCGGTTTTATAAATTAATGGACAAAAATCCGGAGTGCCAGGTAAATTATTAATAATCCGGTGACGCGACGAACGTTGTCCAGATATGGCAAATTGAATTTTATCATCCACAAGCGGGCTAAAATTCTTAAAAGTCATATCAGGGATTGGAAGTGTTTCTCCGGTTAACCATTCAAATAAAAACCAAATTTTTCTGCTATATTGACCACTTGGTTCTATATTGAGTAATTTAATTACTTCCTTCTTCCCTAATTTGTTAAATAGAAATTTAAAGAACAATAAATTAATGCCTTCATATTTTAAAGCGAACACGAGTTGTTTATAAAGCGTATTTTCAGGCTGATATGATGGCGTATAAACATTCCATCCCTGTACTTGATATTTTCTATTCTTAATGCTTATAATTGATAGTGTTTCAGGTAAAGGAACAGCTAGTTTATAAAAATTAATCATTGCACCATAACCAACAATATATCCTTCTTCCGGGGGAATACGTCCATGAAAAATGGATATTTTCTGTGAAAAACAGTTATTTTCCATCTTATATTCTGAAAAATGAGTATTCAAATATAAATTAAAAATTAGGTAAGTTTAACAAAAAATGAGTAATTAAAAGCCAAATCCATTAAAAACAGATACAAGATACGGCGTTATTAAATGTTTTTATAAATTTTGCCATTTTGTATATCCTGCAGCAGCCAACAGAACCTCCTGGGTATTATAATCATGCTCATAAGTATAGGGATTTTTGATTTTCCCCTGGATTATTTTTGCCAGCTCCACTAACTGGTCTTCATAGCGATCAAGCTTAACTCCTAAATCAACCGTGTGTGATCCGGCAGAATATTCCTCATTGCCTTCACGCAACTTTAATTCTATAATTAAAGGCTTTCCGTCAAAACGTTCCAGAGGACACCATTCAATTGTACCATTAGTACCTGCAATTTTAAATCTCCGGTTACTTATTCCGTCTACTTCCTGGTCACATGCATGTATAGTCACTGTAGCATGAGGATACTCTATGACGGCCCGGCAATTATTCTTAGCGCCATTGGCCGAACCCGGAGTGGACTTTAAAAACGGGGTAACTTTTTCAGGCCGACCCAGTATAGATACTACTATATCGATGGGGTGACATCCCAGGTTGAACATTATGCCGCCCTTAAAATTGCTGAGATACCTCTGATAGTCAGCACCTCCGTAATCATGACTCATGCCGGTCTGAATTTCAAAGATGTCGCCAAGCCAACCCCGGCGGACTGCCTTCTGAACAAATTGAAAAGCCGGATTATTGCGGTACATGTATCCCATCTGAAACGGCAAATTCCTCTCTTTGCACCCATTCAGCAGTTTGCCGAAAAGTTTAAGATCCTCGCCTCCCGGCTTATCCATGTGTATTGCAAGATTGTGCTCCATACAACGCATAGCGGTGGGAACCAGGTCATTATTAGCCGTTTCAACCATAACAGCCTCAAGGCCCGGAATGTTGAAAAGCTCTTCTTCAGTCATCCATTTAATCCCTTCATAAGGTTTAAGGTTATTCCCTGCAAATCTTGCAGCTTTTGAGTGGCGGTCATCTACAATCCCCACAATCTCAAATATATCAGGCAATTTTTTCAAAGAAGTAATTTTTGCAGCATGCTCATGACAAACTCCAATCTGACCTATCTTTATTTTTTTAATCTTGTTATTTGCACTTTTCCATCCTGAAAGAATAGTGGGAGAAGCAATAATGCCGGTATTACCCATTGCTGTCATTTTGATAAAATTTCTTCGTTTCATCGCGGACAATTTGGTTTAACAATATTTTAAAATATTTTATTCCATAGTTTTTGTGTCGTTATTGATCAAAAAAGAACAAGCTCTTTTTACAATTTGCTTCTGACAAAATTTCATCCCTTGCCTTTTAGACATAATTAGCTATAGCTCATCCTGGTGCCTATCTTCGTGTTGCATAACAATTACTCAATGTCATTTATATTCCAGTTAATATTATCCAGTACTGCTTTCATGGATTGTATCGTGGGCTGGCCGAAAGTATAACGATCAGAATAATAAGGTACTGCAAACAGAATAGAAGTGCCAAGTACCGGACACATAAAACGGTGTGGCCGACTGTATTTACCACCGCAAAGGTGAATATAGGGAGTTTTAAGTTCCCTGTTCAAAGTTATTGTTGTACGCAATGCTTCAGCAAGTTCTTCTTCCGTATTGATGATTGTAACTATCTTTACAACATCCGGACCTCGCGATTCGAGTTCAAGCATATGTTTTGTGACTTCTTCTGTTGTCATCACAGATCCCGTATGTGAGGATATTACTACTTCTGCACCTTTGCTGTAAATTTTGTCAATAAGCCGTTTTTGTTTATCGATGGCATTTTGATTGTAAGTTATTTCCTTTGATGACGGATCATATAAATCACCCATCACATCAATCATTGATGCCCCCGCTTCTGCTGCAGTGAGCAACACCTCCTGACGATCATCATCGCTTGATTCCTTCCACTTATCATTACGATAGAAATAGAACATAAAAGGCAAATTCACCGACTTGATAATTTTTTTAAAAGATTCTAAATTCCTGAACTCAGGCTTAAAGTCATGCAGGTCAATTGTTATGCCACTGGCACCCTCAGACTCCGAATTCCTGGCTGATGCTATCAATTCCTGCGGCGTCTGCCCAGCCATGATCCCGGCTATCACCGGATAGGGTTTATTTAAAAAAGAAAGCCTTTTACTATTATTAATCTGACCTTCGATTTCTGCACTTCCAACAATCACTTTATTGCTGGGTCGGAAAAATTCTTTCCCATTTGAAATCATATTAGGTATCATTGTGAGACCTATAGAAAGGCTCATTGCATTTTTGATAAAATCCCTTCGCAAAAAATAAGTTGTTTTTTCATCCTTTCCCATGTTCATAATTCTTTTTTTAAATAATCACTTAATCATTTCCACTTAGTAATGTGTCTGTATAACAAGTATGTCACATATAGCTAAACAATAATTAATTCATCTTTCGCAAACAGGTTTTGTATCGGTTACTCCACCTTTATTATTTCAAACAGTTGTGCCTTTGACTTTTCTTGATATCATAATCTTAACATCTTCTTTATCAAATCTCTTTCGGCATTTCAAATCCTTTACGATACTGGTAAAAAGTCAATTCCTGAGCTTTGCTGTCATTTAATATAGTTTCGTATTCAGGTGAAAATTCAAGGTATTTGCACCCTGCCCGGTAAGATATATTTGCTAAATGAACTAAAACAGTACTATTATGACTCTCAACAATATCGCTATTTGGTTTTTCCCTGCTGCGAATGCAATCAAAAAAGTTTTGCAAATGTTTCAACAGAGGATAAAATGCTTTTTGCTGTGCCACAATTTCTCCTCCTTTGTCGAAAACTTGCCAGCCTCCCCCCATACGACCGACAAACATCATCCGTTTGGTGCCAAGAATTTCTACACGTGTTCCACTTATATCCCAATTTGGGAAAATATCCCCATAGCGCACCTCAGGAGGGGATGGTATCATGTATGGCGTACACTGACCAGCTTCAATGGTCATTACGTATTTACCAAAATTTAAAGTGGTCATTTGGTAATCCGGAACATCCCTGTTATCGTTAATAAAATACCTGCCACCGAGACAATAAACCGAAGATGGAAATCCGGGATCACCGATAATAAGCCTTGCCATATCCAGTTGATGTATAACCTGATTAGTCATAGCTTCCCCACCTCCATATTCCCAGAAATAATGCCATGATTTGTTTCGTGTAACATTATAGGGAACTAATGGTGCAGGACCCAGCCACATATTCCAGTCAATGGTATCAGGTGCTTCACTGTTCTCCTTTTCATTTAAAGGGACAGGCCCCGTCCACAAAGATTTAATATTTACTGCAACAAGCTCTCCCAATTCACCGCTATTAATATAATTCCTGGCTGACATGGCTTGTTCAGCACTTCTGTTGTGTGTACCTACCTGAACAATTCTTTCATACTTCATTGTTGCTTCTATCATTTTCTGCCCTTCAATAATATTATGCGAAACAGGCTTTTCCACATAAACATCCTTCCCGGCCTGACATGCCCATATTGTGGCCAGAGCATGCCAATGTTCAGGTGTAGCAATAAACACTGCATCAACTTCTTTATCATCAAACACCTTGCGCATATCTCTGATCCTTATGGGTTTGAAGTTTTGTTTTTTATCAAGCTCATTTAACAAAAATCCACCTCTTGTATCATCAACATCACATATATATTTTATCCTTATGTTCTCACCTGTCTCTACTGCCTGAATAATTAAATTTGTACCCCAGCCTCCGGCACCGATAAGGGCTACAATTATTGTGTCGTTTACACTTTTAGCACGTTCACTGCTAAATGATGTTTTGATAACTTTCCGGTATGAAGGATCCTGCCCCGACAACTCTGTAACAGATTCATTTGAATCAGACGGGCTGCCTTGTTTATTTGATCTCTGACAAGATGGTGCCAGAGTTAATCCTGCTGCACCGGAGGTTGCCAGAAAGAAAAATTTTCTTCGTTTCATTTTTTTAAATATTTGTGTTTATTCCATACTTGTCAAAATTTCTCAGCAACAAATTTTTCAGTACCAAAAAATAACCTAAAATCTTGCCCGAAGTTTTCAAAGTATATTTCCTTCATTTGGTGATTTTAGTTTTTTCAACAGATATCACTATGAGTAGCTAAAAAGCTGTCGAGCGCAACCTTATTTGCAGATGAGAGGCGGTTGGAAAGTTCGCGCATTTCGTTCTGAGGCATTGATTGGAATGCGGATGCATACTTTGCGTTTTGCTCCACCTCTTCAAGGCTGGTCATGCCGACAATAGAGGAAGCAATGGGGAGGCTCCACGCGTAGCGCATGAGAGTTTGCGCGTCAGCCTTATCCGGATTGTTGCCCAAAAGATGTCCGTAGCCGAGCGTCTTCATTGCGATGATGCCCATGTTCTTTTTTTGCGCAGCCGGCAAAGTAATGGCCTCGAAACTGGGGGAAGAAACTTCCGGAGCGAGCCGCCAGCCAGGCTCGAGAACACCCAGCATTGCCGCATTTAGTACTAGTTGGGCACAGTCAAAATCATAGCGCTCTATGAAGTTTTTCATCTGGACCGGTTGATCGTGCGACGAAACGCCAATAAAGCGTACTACCTTCTGCTCGCGCAGCTTGTAGTAGGTTTCTACACTGTAACCTTTTTGTCCGAGGAGATCGACTTCATCGGCCTTGAGCCAATGGACATGAAGCAGGTCAATGTAATCGGTTTGGAGGCGCTTCAGCGAAATCTCGATTTGACCCATAATTTGGTCGTATGTACGATCGTGGATTTTTGTAGTGACGAAGACTTCCTTGCGCCTTGTTTTAAGCATGCGGCCCACCATGGTTTCAGACCAGCCATCTTTTCCATATATATGCGCGGTGTCGAACCAAGTAATTCCGAGGTCAACTGCATGGTTGAGCAACTGCACTGCCTCGTCATCACGATTTTCGTAAGCTCTTTGGAATTTGCTGCCGGTACCAAAGCCAATAATGGGCACCTCCGCACCCGTCCGTCCCAAAATTCGTTTTGGGAT
>CAZBWK010000153.1:0-5629 GCA_964495655.1 uncultured Prolixibacteraceae bacterium
ACCCTTCTTCAACAACCTAATTTAGGGTAGGCTGGCATACATGAAAATCTGTGATTAGATAATTTTTCTCCACCTATAACATCAACTGCCCCAGTAAGATTAACCCTTTTCTGTGTTCCATAACCTATCGCTACAACTTCTTCTATTCCAATAGTCTCTTCCTCCATAGATATATTAACCATTGTCTGGGAACCAACAACTACCTCCTGTGTTCTCATTCCAACAAAAGAAAAAACCAATATAGCATCAGAGGGTAGATTTGTGATTGTATAATTTCCGTCTTGATTTGTTACAGTGCCTTGGGTAGTGCCTTTAATAACAATACTAACACCAGGTAGTGGCTGGCCTGCAGAATCTGTAACTTTTCCGCTAACAGACCTTTGTTGTTGTACTTCTGCAAAAGTATAGGATGATGACGGACTCCATGTATCTCCCGGTACAGTCAGAACTATTTGCCTTCCGTTAATTACGTATGTTTCGTTGCTGTTTAAAAGCAAAAGGTCGAGAATTTTAGGCACTGTTTCTTCAGTTACTGAAATGTCGACCTTTCGTTCTACATCTACTACCTTTTTACTGTATAGGAAATAAAACTCACTCTGGTCTTCAATGGTTGAAAGTACCTGTTCGAGCGGAGTTTCCTTAAAGTTGAGTGTCAACTTTGTCTTTTGGGCGTACGAAGAGTGGGCCAGTACGCCGAGGGTCGAAACCAGAAACAAACAAATCGTAAGTTTCATAATCATTAACATTTTTAAAGCGCGATAACTTAATTTATACCACGCTGGTTTCTTTTTAAAAATTTTCATACTTTCGTTTTGAATTAAGGTTTAAAACTTATTAATTTTTAAATCGGTTAAAGCAGGAAAGTGTGACAGCATTTTTCTGCTTTTTTTGTTTTTCAATCAGGAGGTTTAAAATTTATTTCATAGGCATTTTGTATTTAGTTATTTGCTGGTTTTAAATTATTTGGAATCTATAATTATTTTTTGTTTTGAAAATGTCCCGTCAGGTTGCTTAACCCTTGGAGTGATTTCATACCTTATCGGTGTCGCCAGTTGAAGTAAATCCATGATTTGCACCAGAGTTTCATCTACAAAAGTTGCTGTATATGGCATGTTTTTCACTGAACTGTTTTTAAAAACAAAATCGACATTATACCATCTGCCTAGCCTGAGCGCAATCTCTTCAAGGGGATCATCTTTAAATATCAGCATACCGTCCTTCCACGAAATATATTTTTGAACATCAGCTTTTTTACAAGTATAATTGCCTGTTTTTGCAGAATAGCTCAAATGATCCCCAGGCAACATTTCGCGCCCCACAGAGGATTCCTTAGAAGCTGTTGCTTTTTGAAATATCACTTTCCCTTCGACAAGTGTTGTCTCAATTTTTGGCTGGCCGGGATATGCCATCACATTGAATTCTGTTCCAATTGCAGTAACTGAAATCTTACCGGCATAAACCCTGAATGGCTTATCGGGATTGTGGGTAATTGAAAAATAGGCTTCACCAGCCAGATCAACTTTTCTCTCTTGACTGCCAAACCTTCTTGGATATGAAAGCCTGCTGCCATGGTTCAGATGGACTCCCGTACCGTCAGGGAGTTCTATATATGTGCGGGAACCTACAGGTGAAATAACCTCAATATTTTCTGATCCATTATAAGCTGCTTTATCAAATTCTGTCCTTTGAGTATGTAATGTATATAAAAATGTTAATAATAACGGAAGAAAAAGAACTGCAGCTGCACGCATAATAATATTGCCTGTTTTGTGTAAGAGATTGTGCAGGTTTTTTAATTTTTTTTGTTTTTCTGAATTTTTAAGATTTATCTGATGATGAATTTTGTCCAGAATCCGTTCAAACCTGGCATCTCCGTAATGGTTGTCAACCGGTGAAAGTTCATGCCATACTTCTCTAACCATCCGGTGATTAGTGATGCTGTCTGCCTCTTTCCTGAACCATTGCATTGTTTCATCCACTTCAGAAGAGGAGCACTTGTTGTTTAAATATTTTATTAACAGTTCTTTATTCATATTAATGGAAGCTCCGGAGCTATCTTATGGAAAATAACCAAAACCAACTGTTATACGCATAACTTTCGGATTACCACTACTGCGGATTGAATTTTTTTTTAAATATTTTTTTTAATCAGATTCTGTTAACTCAAACGGACTGAAAAGGCCATACTCTTCTAACCGGTATTCTGAAGCAGATGGAGGTTTTTCCGGTGCAACGTTCCACAAAAAAGGAGGATATATACCCTGCATACTTTTTTCGAAAAACGGGCCGAAGGTATTTTGAAGACTTCCGTAAATTTTTACAGATATTTCATTACTGCCTTTGTTGATAAATTTTGTTACCTCAAGTTCATATGGCGGCCATGCTATCAATCCGGCAGAATGTCCGTTGACAATTACTTCGGCAACTATTCCTTTCCATTTGCCCTGTTTGACTTTATACCGGTAACTGCCGGGATTTGGTAAGTTGAAAACCTGCGAATAGATTACAGCGTTTGAATAAAAAGGCAAGCCATTATCCCGCCAGGAACCTGTGGTATCGATGTCACCACCGGTTATTTCATATCCCGTGCTGCCGGGTTTCACCAGAAAGTCTCCAATTATATAAATTGGCATTACCTCAGCTAAAATGTGCATTTTCGGTAAATGAATTGTCAGGGTATTTTGTCCGTGATCCAGATACGGACCGACAGGATATACCAAAAAATCCGTATCTGTACAGAATTCACCCTCTTCTGGCAGGATCTGAATTCCGTTTATCTTAACATCCCATAATCCGGCACGCTCAACAACAGCCCGGATAGTGTTTATATCTGACTTGTCAATATCTTCGCTGATAAAAAAGTGGTAGCTGGCTTCAAATCCCGATTTTTCATTAAACAATGAGTCCAGCAACATATAATTATTCTTATACTGTATCTTATAAAACCATGGATTACCCGTTTCTATACCGTTCTCCCTGTACAGTGAATTAACAATATTCATAAAATATGTTTCCCTTTTTTCCGATTTCGCAGTCTTTATGTCAAGGTAGATTACCGGTAAAAGATTGTCGGACTCCCGTTTAACGGTAACAGGATGAACACTTTTCAATGATTTGTCAGCTGTGTCAGGATTGACATAGTCAGGATGCTTCGATTTTTTATCTGTCACCATAAACAATGCGCTGCCTGAGGGAAAAAGGTTGACTGCGAATTTTACCTTTCCATTGTTTTGTTCAGACGGATATTTAAAAATTCCGCCTGATATACAATCTAATATATTGACATATTTCCCTTCCATCTCTATTGTGGCATTTGCCTTTTCTCCCGGATGGGAGTTAACAAACAGGATCAACTGTCCGTCTTCAAGAATTCGCCTGTGGTGGTAGAACATGCCACCGGAATTTTTTATTTTCACCTTCAATGCTTCGTTATTAAAAAGAATCCGGGCAGCCTGACTGTTTAGGTTTTCAGCAAGTAACCACTGTTCCGGATACCCGGATGCCAGTTCATTGACCTCCTCACTCATTTCTCCATCAACAAGGGTGATATTTGGATTAAAGGATATTATTCTGCCACCGTTTTCAAGATATTTTTTTAGCAGGCTGACAGTTGAAGATTCAAGATTTTCCATTTCAGCCGGAATTACAATCAGCGAGTAATCTCTTTTACCAACTTTTAATTTGTTGCCTGCTGCACTTCCTGATACTTTTAATACATACTCTGATCCCAAGTCATATTCTATATGATTTTGTTCGAGCTGGTATATGAAAGATTTAAAATCATCCCTTATTGAATAGATAACCGGATTGTTCTCTTTTCGGGTGAAATACATCCATGCAGTAGTGTTGGGCTGAATTACCAGGATTTCATTAATCTGTTCACCGCCGGACATGGCAAGTGACATACGTCCTATATAATCACCCATCAGCCTGTAGTGTTTCCACCATGATTCATGATATGAAAAGGACAGGGGATAGTCGTATTTCCGCACCCCGGTCAGGGAGTAATCCGACATGTGCTGATTGATAAAATTTACTCCCAGTGCAAATTGCCAGTCAACCAGCCTTTTTTGTGTTTCAAAGCCAAAATCCCATCCCCCGCCGCCATATGATTCGCTTAGGGTTCGTATACTGCCTGTCTGGTTAGCAACACTCCTCAGTTCCCGTATGGCGCGGTCATTGCCACAATGAATACCAAGTCCTGCAGTATCGAGGATACTTCCCAACATATCCACACCTGGCTGGTCGTGAAAGAGATACATTGCAGCTTCGTCAAATCCCAGGGTAGGTTCCGGCCATCCGTGTTCATGGTAATGACCTGTCCAGATCAGGTTGTTTTTCTTACAGTAATTACTATAAGGTTTGGCCCAACGTTCGATAAACAGATCAAGCAAAGTACTGTAATAATCATGTCTGACCTTCTTCCAGTTGCCAATTTCCTCAATCAGTGAGGGAAGGTGTTTTCTCAGATCATAATTCCATCTTTTCCCGAATTCAATCCACAAGTCCGGCGTCCACCGCAGGGAACTTCCTGCTGCCAGTGCAGATTCAGGATTCGGTTCATCTGTGAAAATACCGGGAATAATACCTCCAAAATCCGGTTTGTTTCTCTCATAACCACGAGACATTGTAATATCAATGAATTTTTCAGTAACGCCCTGATGGAGAAGGTCAACATAGGGAAAACCACCATACCAGAGGGATTTTTGCGGATATGTTTTTCTGAAGATATAATATGTTCCCTGTTGATTATTATACAGGTTTAAAGAAGATGTAATATCGATAAATTCGTCATTGTTTTTTTGTAAAACCACCTCAATTGTGCCTGAAAAGTTGAAGTTCAGATTATTACGCACCTCCATTTTTAAACCTGTGCCGTGCTGATAAGAGCCGGGCATCTCAGCCGGTACGTGGCCCCCGGCAAAGCCTGAAGGATAAGAATTTTCGTCATATATCCAGACATTTATACCGAGCTCCTTACCTTTCTTTACACAATAGTCAAAGAGTTGAAACCAGTCATCTGACAAATACTCGTTGATCAATCCGGGACGCGGATGTACAAAAACTCCTCCAATACCGGCTTTTTTAAATTCCTCCATTTGAAAATCAATACCTTCCATAGTGATAATATCATTCCAGTTCCAGAATGGAACGCTGCGATACCCGGCAGGAGGGTCTGTAAATAATTTTTCCACTTCTTTTGTTGAAGTGATGCCTGCATGTTCAGGATCAGTTTTGCAACTAATGACGAAGGCCGGTAACAGAAGTATAATAATGAAATACCTGGATTTTTTCACTTTAATATCATTTAGTTAAATATTTTATATATATAGATAAAAAAACAACAGTGCGGCGAGTGACTCCCGGTTCAGGTTGTTGCGGAGAAATTTCAAGGCTTTCGACATATGGTTTTCTACCGTATTTACCGATATTTCAAGCTTCTCGGCTATCTGCCGGTAGGTCAGTTCGTGTTCGCGGTGGAGCCTGAAAACCTCTTTCTGACGGGGAGGCAGTTTTTCTACTAGCTGATTTACCCTGGATGTTAATAATTCAAAATCAAGATTATTGCCCCCAATTTTTTCCTGTACAGGTATTTGAAGGGATTTAATATGTTGAATGTATTTTTCTT
>CAZBWK010000154.1:0-5567 GCA_964495655.1 uncultured Prolixibacteraceae bacterium
AATTTATTTACAAGTAATTACAAAATTTTAAACGAATGAAAATTGCACTTATAGGTTACGGGAAAATGGGAAAAGAGATTGAGAAAATTGCTGTTTCCCGCGGACATAAGATTATCCTTAAGATAGACATTGACAACACTGATGAACTGACCGTTGAAAACCTCAGCAGATGTGATGTGGCAATTGAGTTTACCGTGCCTGCTTCTGCAATCGAAAATTATTTTAAATGTTTTAAAGCGGGTATACCGGTTGTAAGCGGCACTACAGGCTGGCTTGACCGCAGGGAAGAGGTATATAATGAGTGTAAAAGCAGGAATGGCACCTTTTTTTACGGGAGTAATTTTTCGATCGGGGTTAACATTTTTTTTGAACTCAACAGAAACCTCGCGTGTCTTATGGCCGGAAGAGATGAGTATAACCCGGTTATGAAAGAGGTACATCACACCCAGAAGCTTGATTCTCCAAGTGGTACTGCAATAAGCCTGGCTGAAGATATAATAGAGATATTGCCTGATATAAAAGGCTGGGTTAACAAGGCTGATGCACCTTCAGACTTACTTCCCGTTATATCGGAACGTACGGGAAATGTTCCGGGAATACATACTGTCGTTTATGATTCGGAAACAGATTATATTGAAATAACACACAGTGCAAAAAGCAGGAAAGGTTTTGCACTTGGTGCGGTACTGGCTGCAGAATTTTCTTTTGGAAAAAAAGGCATCATTACCATGAAAGATATGTTGCAAATTTAAATACTTGATAATGATTAAAGAGACATTGTCCAATAAATGGTTTAAATTTATCGTTGTTGGAGCGCTGTATACCTTATGGGTTATCTGGATGGGTAACTATTGGTGGCTTGCCGGACTTGCTGTTATTTTCGATATTTATATAACCGAAAAGGTTCACTGGGCTTTCTGGAAAAAAAAGAATCCGCCGGACGGCAGGCAGACAAAATTTGTTGAATGGGTTGATGCCATTATTTTTGCTGTTATTGCAGCAACCTTTATCAGGATGTTCTTTATTGAGGCATACACGATACCTACCTCTTCGATGGAGAAATCACTGCTGGTAGGTGATTACCTGTTTGTAAGCAAGGTTGCCTATGGTCCCAAGACACCAAATACCCCGCTCTCTTTTCCGTTTGTTCATAATACAATGCCACTTACCAGGACAAAAAAGTCTTATGTTGAATGGATAAAGAGGCCTTACAGAAGGATGAAGGGGCTTGGCAGTATAAAAAATAACGATATCGTTGTTTTTCATTTTCCGGAGGGAGACACTGTTGCTCTCTACCTTCAAAACCAAAGTTATTATCAGTTGGTAAGGAGTTATGGGAGGCAGCGGATATGGGATGATCCCGGCAGCTTCGGGGAAGTGGTGGCACGGCCGGTCGATAAGCGTGAAAATTATATAAAACGGTGTATCGGCATTCCGGGTGATGAGCTGCAAATGATTAAAGGGGAACTGACAGTGAACGGGAAGCCGGTTGAACATTTTAAAGGATTGCAGCACAATTATATGGTGACAACAAACGGTACATCCATAAATCCTAAGGCCCTCGACCGTCTTAATATTGCAGTTGCCGACCGGACTGTTTTTTCAAATGAAAGGTATATCTTTCCGCTAACAGAAGAAAATGTTGAAGAACTTAAGAAGTTCAACAATATAAACTCAGTAGAAAAAATAATAAAAGATCCCGGTGATCAGGATCCCGGTGTTTTTCCGGCAGATGATAATTTTAAATGGAATGTTGATAATTTCGGTCCCCTGACCATTCCTGCCAGGGGAGAAACCGTTACACTGACACTTGAGAATCTGCCCCTTTACGAGAGAATTATTGATGTATATGAGGATAATGACCTGAGGACAGAAAATGATATTATTTATATAAACGGTAAAGAAGCCTCATCATATACATTTAAAATGGATTATTACTGGATGATGGGAGATAACAGACATAACTCGGCTGATTCACGGTTCTGGGGATTTGTTCCGGAGGACCATATTGTAGGTAAAGCAAGTTTTATTTGGTTGTCGCTCAATAAAGACAAATCTTTTTTAAATAAGATAAGGTTAAAAAGAATGTTCAGGTCAATACATTGAGTTATATCTGATAATTTTTTTTTGAGTACTGCAAATTCTGTTATCCATTTTTTATATATTCGGATAAAATTTTAACAAAATGCATGCAGTAATTATTATTGTCCTTATCCTCGCTATCTTACTGGTTATATTTACACTGCAGAACTCCTTTGAGGTCACCATAAATGTCTTTTTCTGGGAGATAAGCAACGCTCCTCTTGTATTGGTACTGATTGTTTGCCTGGCTTTGGGCTATATGTTGGCTTTTGCTTATTTCTATCCACAAATCTGGAGGTTGAGCAGAGAGAATAAAAAAGTTACAAAGCAGAATATTAAACTGGAAGAGCAGTTAGTGACAGAGCAGGAGGATGAGGCAGACCCGGAAGGAATAGAGCTGGATGTCGATAACGAAGATGAGGATAAATCTTTTTTCAGAGAATGATAAGTAAAGGAGAAACCCCCGCATTACTTAGTACTACATATTTCGGACCAATTGGGTACTATTCAAAAATGTTACTGCACAAAGAGATATTTATTGAACAGTTTGAAAATTTCACCAGGCAGACATACAGAAACCGGTGTGAGATATTGGGTGCAAACGGGATAATACCCCTGATAGTTCCTGTGGTAAAAGGGAGAGGATCAAAAATGCCGGTAAAAGATATTTTAATATCATATGATACTGATTGGCAGAGAAATCACTGGCGCACAATTTTCTCTGCATACAACTCATCTCCCTATTTCTGTTATTATAAAGATGACCTGATGCACTTTTTTAACAAGCGATGGAAATATCTTTTCGAATTGAACATGGCAATAAACGAATGTGTCTGTGATCTTATTGAAATTGAGCCTGATATAAAACTTACAGATGCGTTTGAAGCAGTGCCGCCGGCATGTGTGAATTTACGTGCCGCTTTTACACCTAAAAAACATAAAAAGTCGGACGATAATTATTTTTCAGCAAAAGAGTATACACAAGTGTTCTCTGAAAAGTTTGGTTTTATTTCAAACCTGAGTATACTGGATCTCCTTTTCAATGAAGGGCCCGGCAGTTATAATATATTGTCCTCATCAATAATTAACTGTCAGGCACATTGACCGGCCTGAACTTCCGGCGTTCTAATTTCAGTCTATTTCTGTTGTTAATGAATCGAAGAATTTGTGCAGCTCCTTTCTTAAAAGCGGTTTTATCTCAGCGTTTACTCTCTTGTGGTATCTGTTTATCCACTTTTTCTCTTCTCCATTGAGGAGTTTTGTTTCGATCAGGTTAATATCTACCGGGAATAGTGTCAGTGTCTCGAAACCCAGGAAGGTGCCAAATTCCGTTTCCTCTTTTTTTACACACTCCAAAATATTTTCAATTCTTATTCCATACTCCTCTTCACGGTAGAGGCCCGGTTCGTTTGAGAAAACCATTCCTGAGGAAAGAGGTATTTCGCTGCAATCGTGACGGATGGATACCGGACCTTCGTGAACATTAAGAAAATGTCCTATCCCATGACCTGTGCCATGTCCGTAATTCAATCCGTTTTTCCATAGAGCTGTTCTTGCCAGTGCGTCTATTTGCCATCCCCTGGTACCTTGTGGAAACACTGCCTCCGACAGGGCAATCAATCCTTTAAGAACATATGTAAAATCAGATCTTTGCCGTTCAGTTACCGGCCCCAGAGCCACTGTTCTTGTTATATCGGTTGTTCCGTTAAGGTAATGCCCTCCGGAATCAAATAGCAGTATGCCGTCTTCCCTGAGTGTCAGGGCTTCTCTTTCGATGGCGCAGTAATGAACAACAGCTCCGTGCTCTTTGTATCCTGCTATTGGCGCAAAGCTTTCTCCTTTATACCCGGACTGCAGACTGCGGAACTCTGCCATTTTGATCCCTGCCGTATATTCTGTAATTTCGCCTGACTGCAGATTCTGTTTTAACCAGTAAAGGAATTCTGTCAATGCCACACTGTCTTTCTTCACTGCCTGCCTGAAACCTCTGAGTTCAACAGGATTTTTTACGGCTTTTAACAATGAAATTACTGATAGTCCCTCTATTATTTGATTGTCAGCGCACACTGTTTTAAAAACAGCATAATTGGCAGCAGACGGATCGATATATATATTGCTTTCTTTGACTGACTTAAGCCATGTGTAGAATTCTGCATATTCAAGTAGTTTTATTTTCTCTTTTTCGAGTTTTATTTTTAAAGGGGAGGGTATTTTGGCGTTGTCTGTAAAGAGGATGCAAACGCCTTTACCAATAACCCCAAAACCAGTGAATACCGGATTATATTTAACATCCGATCCTCTGAGGTTAAAGAGCCATGCAACCTCATCGGTTGTGGTAATTATCTGTATATCGGCATCGAGCTTTTTCAACTCATTGCAAACGAGTTCCCTTTTATTTTTTCTTGATGATCCGGCATATTCTGTCGGGAATTCATAAATTTCATCATTAGGGAGTTCAGGCCTGTTTTGCCATATTTTATCAATAATATCAGGTGTTTCTATCATAATTATACCTGCCGGCTCCAGGGAATTGTTCAATGCCCTGTAACCAGACACAGTGAGAGTCCGGGGATCAAATCCCACTTTACTGCCGGGGGGTAATTTTTTTGACAGCCATATTTCGGGGATTACTGCATCAGGCACCCGCAACTTATACATTTTAATACCGGATCCTTTAAGTTGATCTGCAGCCTGCAGAAAGTAACGTGAATCAGTCCATAAACCTGCCTCCTCCTGAGTTATAACCACTATCCCGGAAGTACCTGTGAAACCACTGATAAATGCTCTTATCTGCCAGTGGTCTGTCAGGTACTCACCCGAGTGAGGGTCAGTGCCTGATATGTACATTGCATCCAGATTGCGTTGGAGCAGTTCAAGCCGCAGAGTTTTAATGTTTTGACGTATATCGTTCATCTGTTGAAAAACTGTTGCACAAAAGATTTTATAGAAGGAGCAGGTATCTGGCTGTAATCGATATCCTTTTCAGAAATAAATTTAAAATCAGTAATATCATCCATGGCTTTAAGGTTGGTTATGTCATGAGGCACTACATTAAAAGCCATGTCAAGAGTAAAAATACTAAATCCGTTATAAATATATTCATTAGGAGCTGAACCAAAATAATTTACAGATTTAACTTCCAGTCCCAGTTCCTCAAATAATTCACGTTTCACTGCACTCTCGGCTGATTCACCCGGATTAATAAATCCGCCCGGAAGGTCCAGTTTACCGTAACCCGGTTCAATACCTCTAACGGTAAGCAACAATCTGTTGCTGTTATCACAAATAAGGGCTGCCACAGCTGCAGCTGAATTTATAAAAAGAATAAATCCGCAGTCACCGCATTTTAATGACCTTTCACATGCAGCCTTAAATCGTGATGATCCGCATTTTGGACAATAACGGAGCACTTTAAGCGGGTGACTTGTTTTCATCTGTTTAAAATTAATTATTTTCAAAGGTATCAAATAGCCTGCTCACCTATG
>CAZBWK010000155.1:0-5529 GCA_964495655.1 uncultured Prolixibacteraceae bacterium
TTCTTCAACCGAATTACCTAACGGATTAACAGTCCCAACTCCGGTAATGACTACCCGTTTAAGATTCATATAATAAGACTCTGAATTACTTGACAGCCTCTTCTATATGAGAAATTGCCTCACCTACAGTAGTAATTTTTTCAGCCAGATCGTCCGGTATTGCAAGATCAAATTCTTTCTCAAATTCCATTATTAACTCAACCGTGTCGAGTGAATCCGCCCCAAGATCATTTGTGAAGGATGCTTCGTCAGTTACTTCACTTTCGTCAACTCCTAATTTATCAACGATAATCGCTTTTACTTTTGCTGCAACGTCAGACATAATTATAAATTTTGGTTAATACTAATTTGAGTTTTTAATAATTCCGTGCAAAGTAATACATTTACCAATTATATTTCAAAGAAAAAATATAAAAAAATATATTAATACCAGTAATAAATCACATTTCCATATATTAAATTTGAACACAATGTTCATTTATTCCAATACATAAATCAAGAGAAAAATGAATTCAAAAAAAATAGCATTATTTGCATCAGGATCGGGGACCAATGCTCAAAAAATAATTGAATATTTTGCTGATAACAAATCTATTATTACAGATTCGTTATGGAGCAACAATCCGGGCGCTTATGCACTTACCAGGGCTGCCAATCTGGGCATTGACACATTTATTTTTAACCGGCGCCAACTCTATGAAACTGACGAGGTCAGGCAAATGCTTCATCAGAGAGGTATTGACCTGATCGTACTGGCAGGTTTTTTATGGCTGATACCCGAAGCCCTGATCAATGATTTCACTATAATAAATATTCATCCGGCACTGTTGCCCAAATACGGAGGCAAAGGCATGTACGGAATGAAGGTCCACCGTGCAGTTGTCGGCAACGGCGATAAAGAAACCGGCATATCAATACACTACGTGGATAAAAAATATGATAACGGTAAACTTATCTTCCAGGCTAAATGCCGGGTTGAAGATGATGACACACCTGAACAGGTGGCAGAAAAAGTCCATAAGCTTGAATATGAATTTTACCCCGTTGTGATTGAAAAATTGTTAACCGGCAGAGTTAATAATAATTACAATCTACATAACGATGTTAAATAATGTTAAGGCGTTTCCATTCAATTTTTTATTAGAATTATCTTTGCGGCATGAGCAGGAAAATGTTATTGACATTAATATTACTGATGGCTTTCGTACTGGCTGGATTGATCATCGTGCAGACACACCTGATCAAAACGGTTTCAGATATTCGGGAGGAGCAATTTGACCAGCTTGTAAAGGGCGAACTTAAAAAGGTGGCAGACCATCTTGAACGCTACGAACAACGCCTGGCCAGAAGAAGCGCCCGTTTAGGCCGCCTGCCTGCCGGCAGCAGTGTTTCGGGGAATATTGATGTTTTTCCCGGACAGGGATCAGGCACTGCATCTATCAATTTCAAATTTAGTTTCTCAGAGAGTAATATTTTTGGAAGTTATCAGGAGGAGCTGCAGATAGAATTTGATGAGACAACAGAAGAAAAAGACAAAAGCAGTTTCCCCGGTGCCAGCCTGAACAACTACTCTACATTCGAACAAATACATGAATATAACCTCGACCTTGAAAGAAAGAGGGAGATCTGGCTGCAAGATATGAACTGGAGTAATTACAAGATCCTGCTCGAAGGGAGGCTGCTGGAAGAGAGGATTGACTCCGCTTTTATGGAAACAGCGCTGAAAAGCACTTTTCAGGAGGCTGGCATTGACCTGGATTATAAATATGCGGTCCGCTCTTCCAATCTGGGTAAAGATAAGCTGATCTTCGGAAGTTCGGGCTATAACCCCGATAAGAAACAGCAGTATTACAGCCTTCTCTTTCCAAATGACTATGACGGACAGCAACCTAATTACCTTTATGTATATTTTCCTAAAAGAAGTGGTTACCTGCTTAGGGCAACAGGCCTGACAATTATTCCCACAATTATTTTAACAGGATTGCTGATAGCTATCTTTACCTATGCCATAATGATAATACTGCGACAAAAGAAATTGTCGATTATCAAAAATGACTTCATAAATAATATGACCCACGAGCTGAAGACACCTATCTCCACAATATCACTCGCCAGTCAGATGCTCCAGGACGGAACAATAATTAATACCCCTAAAACGGTAGAACACGTTTCAAAAGTGATTAATGAAGAGAGCAAAAGGCTGAGCTTCCAGGTAGAGAAAGTACTTCAAATGGCAGTGTTTAATGAAGGCCGCCTGAAGATGAAATTTAAAGAATTCGATATTAATGAAACTATTTCAACGGTTCTTAATAACTTTGATATCCGGATTAAAAATAAAAACGGTGTGCTTGCTTCTGAACTCAATGCCCGGGGAACATATATCAAAGGCGATGAGGTTCACATCACAAATGTAATGTTTAACCTGCTGGATAACGCAATGAAGTACAGTAACGGGCACCCCGAAATAATTGTATCTACCGAAGATAAAAACGATCATGTTGTTGTGACGGTAAAAGATAACGGCATCGGAATCCCAAAAGAACACCAGACACAAATATTCGACCGTTTTTACCGGGTCCCTACCGGGAATGTGCATAATGTGAAAGGGTTCGGGCTGGGACTTAGCTACGTTAAGCAGGTCATTGATATGCATAATGGAAAAATAAAAATCGACAGCGCAGTTAATAAAGGAACCGTTTTTTGTATCTTTCTACCCAAAATATTAAAATAATATGGAACAAAAAATAAAACTACTCCTTGCAGAAGATGATGAAAATTTGGGCTTATTATTAAAAGAATATTTAATTGCCAAAGGATTTGAAGCTGACCTCTATCCTGATGGCGAAGCAGCCTATAAAGGTTTTATGAAAGAACATTACGATATCTGTATCCTCGATATAATGATGCCAAAAAAAGACGGATTTTCCCTGGCAAAAGATATTCGCATTATTAATTCAGATATACCAATAATTTTCCTTACGGCAAAAAATCTTAAAGATGATGTAATAGAAGGATTTAAGCTTGGCGCTGATGATTATATTACCAAGCCTTTCAGTATGGAGGAGCTGATATTCAGAATTGAAGCTATTCTGCGCAGAACTGCCCAGGAGTCGCAGTCTGCGTCACAACCGGTATTCACTCTTGGAAAATACACATTTGATACCCGCAAGCAAACACTGTCCGACGGGGTAGAAGCTGTCAAACTGACTACCAAGGAGTCTGACCTGCTGAAACTGCTTTGCCAGAATGCCAATAAAGTGCTGGAAAGAAATTATGCCCTGAAATCGATCTGGATCGATGATAACTACTTTAACGCACGCAGCATGGATGTATATATTACCAAACTGCGTAAACACCTTAAGGATGAACCGTCGGTTGAGATCATTAATGTCCACGGCAAAGGGTATAAACTGATAGTTTAAGGGGTGCCGGAAACGAGTCAGTTGATTAATTAATCCAGCTTCAAAACCGCTAAAAAGGCTTTTTGAGGGACTTCAACATTACCGATCTGCTTCATTCTCTTTTTACCTTTTTTCTGCTTTTCAAGAAGCTTGCGCTTCCTGGTAATATCGCCTCCGTAACACTTAGCGGTGACATCTTTCCTTACTGCCTTAACTGTCTCACGGGCAATGATCTTGGACCCAATGGCTGCCTGAATTGCAATGTCAAACTGCTGACGGGGTATCAGCTCTTTGAGCTTTTCGCACATCCTCCTTCCGAAAGGATAGGCATTATCAAAATGGATCAGCGTTGACAGTGCATCGACCATCTCACCGTTCAAAAGAATATCCAGACGCACCAGCTTTGCAGGTTTATACTCACTCACATAATAATCAAAACTGGCATAACCCCTGGAAATACTTTTGAGCTTATCATAAAAGTCAAAAACAATCTCACCCAGAGGCAGGTTAAATACCAGTTCGGCACGCTCGGAGGTAAGGTAGTGCTGATTTACCAATGTGCCTCTCTTGTCGAGACAAAGCTTCATTACCTGGCCAATGAACTCCGAAGCGGTAATGATATTTGCCCTGATATAAGGTTCTTCTATAAAATCTATAAGTGTCTGGGTCGGCATACCTGAAGGATTGTATACTCTTTCGGTAGTACCATTGGTTAAATGTGCCAGATATGAAACGTTCGGAACGGTGGTGATAACATTCATGTCAAACTCACGCTCCAGCCTTTCCTGTATGATCTCCATATGCAGGAGTCCCAAAAAACCACACCTGAAGCCAAACCCGAGAGCAGCAGAGGATTCAGGCTCGTAAGTCAGGGAGGCATCATTTAACTGTAACTTCTCCATAGATGACCTCAGATCCTCGTAATCATCCGCATCAACAGGATAAACACCTGCAAAAACCATCGGCTTGACCTCCTCAAAGCCGGCAATAGCTTTACCACAGGGCCGCTCAACATGTGTTATAGTGTCTCCAACCTTGACTTCTTTTGCAATCTTTATGCCTGAGATGATGTAACCTACATCTCCGGCCGACAACATATCACGTGGTATTAATCCCAGTTTTAACACCCCGATTTCATCGGCGTCATATTCCTTGCCCGTGGCTACGAATTTTACCAGGTCTTTTTTCCTGATAATTCCGTTTTTAACTTTAAAATATGCAATTATCCCTCTGAAGGAATTATAAACAGAATCAAATATAAGGGCCTGTAAGGGTGCATCAGGATCACCCTTGGGGGGCGGTACCTTTTCAACTATTCTTTCGAGGATTGTCTCAACTCCCATTCCTGTCTTGCCGCTGGCGTGAATTATATCCTCCCTGGCACACCCTGTCAAATCAATTATCTGGTCTTCAACCACCTCTGGAATTGCATTTGGAAGGTCCATTTTATTTAACACGGGAATTATTTCCAGTTCATGTTCAATCGCCAGATAGAGATTGGAAATTGTCTGGGCCTGAATGCCCTGGGTGGCATCGATGATCAGCAGGGCACCTTCACATGCTGCAATCGACCTCGATACTTCATAAGAGAAATCTACATGCCCCGGGGTGTCAATCAGATTCAGTTTATAATCCACACCCTTATATTCATAGTCCATTTGTATCGCATGACTTTTTATGGTGATGCCTCTCTCCTGCTCCAGTTCCATATTATCCAGAACCTGATCACGCATCTCCCTGTCGTCAATTGTCTTGGTATGAACAAGCATCCTGTCGGCGAGAGTGCTCTTGCCATGGTCAATATGTGCTATGATACAAAAATTACGTATAGTATTCATAAAATGAGTATGTAATTCCTTCCCTTTAAAATCTGCGCAAATATATTGAATTTTTATCAACTCTTAATTGTGATCAAATCATGCCGGATAATACTTAACGACCAATTTTAATAATATAAAAATTTTATTGTAATAATATTTTTCGAACATTTTGGCATATTATTTGTTTATTTAATTGCAGACATGAAAACAATTAAAATGTTCTAAAAACATACAAGTTATTAAAAGATACAGTGCGCAATTTGCTGTTTTTTCATAAGTTTGGTTTAGTTAGGTTTAGTTTTGACCCC
>CAZBWK010000156.1:0-5265 GCA_964495655.1 uncultured Prolixibacteraceae bacterium
CAAAAATTATTGTGCCTTAACAATTATTTTTCCAACAAAAAGGCAGTACAGGAAATCGGTTTAAAAAAAACCAATATTGATGATTCAATAATTAAAGCGATATCATGGATCAAAGCAAATCCAAATGTTTAAAAGCATTACCAAATATTTCACTCCCCTGTTCAATCCTTCCTCTTTTTAACAGGTAATTAACAAGTCCTAAGTCAAAAAATAGAATTCCGGAGCAAGTATTACCCTATGTTTAGTTTTTTTTTGGAATGAAGGCAAAAACCGGCCTGTCAGGGTATCTTCAAATATCTGAAAATACTACCTGACAGTTGGAGCGCTTACACTACATTCTCCACGGGTATTTTTTGTATTTCATCAAAAAACTTTGAGAGCCGGATAAAATATACTGCCCGGGAGTACTCCTTTCATCGGAAATTACCTGAAGATAACTAAACAGATCAGGCACTCTCTGGACTTCATCAAAGATAACTCCCGGACCGTTGGATTTTAGAAAGCCAACAGGATCATTCATTATCATTTCGCGAAAATCAATTCTTTCGAGATTGAAATACTTATAATCCTTAAACTCATTTATAAGTGAAGTTGTCTTTCCGGATTGTCGTGGCCCGGTTAAAGTCAGAATAGGAAATTTTTGTAATCTGTCTTTTAATAGTGAAGTTATATGGTGTGTAAAAGTTTTTCATCATTTTCGTGTAAGTAAAACTTTTTAAAAATATAGATATTCTTTTACTTACAGGTAAAATATTTATCAAATGGAATAAATACTCTGTATCAGAATCGAAAGTTATTGTAACCGGGATGGAAAAATATTCTATTTTTATTCATTACCCGAAGTCCTGTTATCGGAACGATCGGTCGTTATTTCTTTCTGAATATGTGATGGATAACGGCTCGAAGTCTCAATTGCTTTCAGAACAATGTCTTTCACATTCTTGTCAGCATTTTCAACTTTTTTATAAAGCTGGTTAATCTGGTTATCCTGATCCTTGATTTTGGATTGTAATGTTGTAATTGTTTGATCTCTCAGCCGCAATTCTCCATCGGATTCTTTTTTGAACAGCTCTTTTTCAAATTTATATTGAGTTTCAAGTTTCAAAGTTACCTCTTTCTCTTTATGGTTCAATGCCTTCTCCAGAATATCAGGATGTTTTTCCACCTGTTGTCTAAGTTCTTTCAGTTCTTCTTCAACTTCCTTAACTGCCTGCTCACGTTCGGCTATCTCTCTCTCAAAAGACTGTCGTTTTTCAGCAAGCTCACGTTCCTGTTGTTCCTTCTTTTGATCATAAGCATCCGATTCTTTCTGACGTTTTTGTTTAGTAGTATATTGATACTCCTCCTCTTCGCGTTTTCTCTCTTTATCTCTCTGTTCTTTTTCCTCTTTGAGCTGTTGCTCGATTTGTTTTTTCTCTTTTTGCCATTGCTCACGCTGTTGAAGCATTTCCTGTTCGAAGGATTCTTTTTGTTGATTTTGGGCCTCGATGAGCGCCGACAAACTCTCAAACTCCCTGTTTACCTGATAAGCGTCCTTAAGATTCTGTTCTTCTGTGGTAATAGCCTCCTGTACTTTGACCAGTTTCCTGTATTCTTCAGTTATTTTTTCTCCTACCTGTTCCAAAGACTGATTTAGCTGTATCTTCAGTTCGCTGATGTTCTTCATGACTTTATCAGGAACCATGTCCTCAGCTTCTTTAACCGTTTGCTTGGTTTGTTTTTCTTTTTGAATATCTGTAGGGCCAGGCTGTTTTTGTTCCTGCATTTTCTTTAATAATTTTTCGTATGCGTCCAGGATTTCCTTTTTAGTATTTCTTTGGCTTATTTCCATTTGGTTAATATTTAACAATGATTTTTAATAATGCTAAAATACAAATTTAATCCTTTACGTCAATCAATATATTATTTGAGTTCCTGATTTTTTAATTATACCCTTTTCCTGAATAATACATGCAACTATTGAATTCACTCCAATGCACTTATATTATTATTTTTCCACTCCAAAGATTTTCAAGAAATACGTTCCACGGTAAAACCAATACATTGCCCATCTGGCGGGGATGCAAATCGTTGGTTACTAAAATTTGCTTTTTCACCGTGTATTCTTCTGAAAAACTTTTTAATCCTTTAGCATGACGGGGAGTTGCATTAGCAGTAGATTTTACTTCAATTGCAACTTCATGATCACCCAGCACAAAATCAATTTCAATCTGGGATGCAGTCCGCCAATAACAGACAGGATAATGAATGCCTGAATAATGTCGGTGAGCAATTATTTCCTGATAAATAAAATGTTCAAAAGCATTACCAAATATTTCACTCCCCGGTTCAATCATTCCTCTTTTTAATAAGTAATTAACAAGTCCCAAGTCAAAAAAATAGAATTTCGGAGCAAGTATTACCCTACGTTTAGGTTTTTTTTGAAATGAAGGCAAGAACCGGCCTGTCAGGGTATCTTCCAATATCTGAAAATACTCCCTGATAGTTGGAGCGCTTACACTACATTCTGAGGCTATATTTGAGAAATTAACCATTTCTCCGTTGGAAAAAGCAGCGAAATCAAGGAATCGGGAAAAGGTAGAAACATTTCTTATCCTGGCTTCAGCCATTATTTCATCCTTAAGATAGTTTCCGATGTATGCTGAAATCAGTTTCTTAGGATTGTCAGAAAGATAATGACGTGGTAATAATCCATTATTAAGTGCCCTCAGCAAATTAAAATCAGAAATTTCGTGACTTACCAATGGAAAAAGTTCATAACGAAGTGCCCTGCCGCCGAGCAAATTAGCTTGCGATCGGATAATTTTGCGGGGACTCGAACCGCTCAAAATAAACCGGGTGTTATTGTTTTCAATAAGCCAGTGAATTTCGTCAAGTAACGCGGGTATTTTTTGTATTTCATCAATCACTACCGGTTTTATCGGTTTAGTGGCCAATATGATCTCTCTTAACAAAGAAGGATTTCTTTGAAAACGCTCAAACATATCAGTCATTAGCAAATCAAACCACATCGAATCGGGATATAAAGCCTTTAATAAAGTACTTTTCCCGGTTTGACGTGGACCCCATAAAAAAAAGCTTTCTCCCTTTGATCCTTCAAATTTTTGGTTCCTTAAATACATGATAATTAAAAGTGAATATTTAAAATATCCTGATAATTAAAATCAAAGATAAAAAAAATAATAATATAAATACAGATGGTACATTTTTGTGTATTATAAGCGGTACACTTTTAAATATCATTAACACGACTATCTGAACACCGGCACCGGCATAAGGCTCTTACCTGCAGGAGCATAAGCAGGCATACGGCGGCACTTATTGGATATTTCAGCCATACTGACCCCCTAAATCGGGCATATTGACCCCCTCCGCAGGGTTTAATTCAAAGAACAGTTTTTACTGACAATTTTTCATCTCTTTTTTTCTTAGGGTTTCTCCGGTGTTATGGAAAGCTTTCCATAAGGAAGGTAACAGTTACCATCGTTGTTTTCCATTTTTGCTACATCGCTATTTTCCGAAAATGATGCATATTGGTTTTCCGGTAACATCTGGTTCATGTTGGCCAGGATATGACGGCTGTTGGTGGAATAGATTTCAGTATCACTATCCAGACCGAATCCGGGAATCAACTCCGAAAAACGATTCCTTTCAAGAAACGATACCACCTGCATGGGAAGCACATTCAGCGCCTTTGTAAGCGACCGGCCCAACACAACAATCGAGATCATGGTTAGATTGTGCAGGAAATGAATTGCAGCTCCCCCTTTTCTTCCGTTAGACAGCAACGAGGCATACCACTCTCCAGGCAGAGATCCGGTAATCTCCTAATCATTTTTAACCGGTTTTAACCGGGCAATGTTATGCAGTTTGGTTGTTGCTCGTATGATCTTAGATTATTATCCTACTGTTACACCGTGTAATCTCAGTGAAACACAGAGTAACACTGTAAAATTACTCTTATTCTGAAAGGTCTTCAAATTTTATGGTGAATTTCCATCCTGCATACGCACTGAATGTTTCGACAAACTCCTCAGGAGAGAACTTCAATCCGTCAATTTCAAAAAAATCCCCGAGAAATCTGCCCGACATTTTATCTGAGTGGATGGCGTAGCGGCCGTCTTCATATTCCAAGTATTTAGTGTTGATCCCCTTTTTGATTTTTTCCTTTAACAGCAGTTCTGCATGCTCAGTATCGGAATCAAAATCTGATAGAACATGATACTGTCGTGGTTCTCTCGCTTTCGTTTCTTCGATCACCTCCAGGGCCTCAGAAAGCAATCCGGAAGGCACCATGAATGTAGAAATTTTAAACAGATACGTTTCTCCCCATTTGTCGGTGATAAAAAAATCATACCCTTCGTCGAGTGTGCTGTGTACGTATACGCTGCCTTGGCTCATAAAATTTTGGTAAAATAGTTATTATTTCGAACACCTTCGAAGTGCCATTAAACATGGCCAGATCGGCGATTGCTTTGCCTATTCTGAATTCGCTGAAAATCACAGACGAATGACCTCACTCCTCATAAACAGAGAAGAATAATCCCTTAATTTATTGACAGGATATCTTTTCTTAATTTGCATAGATTGAATACCGTCTGGTCAATTTCCTCAAAGATAGTTATACAAACATAAAAGTCAAAAACTATTCACTTCATCTCAGCAATTCCGCAGCAAATTTATTATAATATTTTTCCTTGAATGATCTATACCCCAATTACGAGCGGATATTCAAAATTATCAGAAGGTGTGATGAGGTGTAAATCTTGTTCTTCCCTGGCTTCCAGTAATTTTTTTGCAATATCTCTTGCGATTTCAAGTGTTTCAGCAAGGGTTCTTCCTTATGCTACCAAACCTGAATTGTGTCGCAAGTTGCCAGATAATAACCTTCCGGAAGTTTTTCTATATGCAGATTTATAAACTTTTCCATTTTTATGAATTAGCCTATTCAAAAATAGAAAAAAATTTTAAAACAAGGTTAAATTAAACCAGTGTATTATCCATTTGCCGGGGGAAAGAATCGTTGGTTACCAATATTTGTTTTTTAACTTTATATTCTTCAGCGAATTTTTTTAATCCTTTGGCATGACGAGGATTTGCATTAGCAGTTGATTTTACTTCTATAGCAACTTCATGATCACCCAGGACAAAATCTATTTCGATTTGTGATGTGGTACGCCAATAGTACATAGGATATTGAATACCTGAATAGTGACTGTGGGCAACCATTTCCTGGTAAATAAAATGTTCAAAAGCATTACCGAA
>CAZBWK010000157.1:0-5238 GCA_964495655.1 uncultured Prolixibacteraceae bacterium
TTGTAAAAATGAATGTCGAAGGCAAAGAGTTCGTTAAAAAACTTATCCTTGACAGAAGATAGTTAATCAATCACAATATACCTTAAAGAGGCTGCTCATTTCAGGGCAGCCTTTTTTATAAAATCAGGAATATATTAAATTGGTATAAATTCAAGTTCAACTTGTACTTTATGCAGGATTTAATTAATCTGACAGTTAACGAGAATTATAAATGTTGATTGCTTTGAGTTTTATGAAAAAAAAGTTTTTAACCTTAATTTATTGACAATTGACTGTATAAAATATGGTAGCAGCGTTTCTTTTTAATGACATGTGTTTCATTTGTGAATTGACCATCCGGGTTTATCGTCCGGATCGATACAAGCAGAGAATTTAGGTGCACCACCATTTCCATATCCGTCATGAGCACCATGAAATATGAACCCACCATAAAGAATTATTTTATCATCATCTGTTATAGAGAATTAAAGTGATAGTGGTGCAAAGTCGCTGTAAAGGTTAACTGTGTATCCTTTATCTGAGTGGTTTTCAAGCTTGGAGAAGGTTTCATTAAAGCTTTTCAGCATATTGTTTTCTTTGGCAAAGGCCTTGATCTCATCAAGCCTGCCGGTTGATTAGACAATATACTTTGAGAAAATATCATACTGTGCCTTACGTATTTATAGTAAAGGAAATTTTGTTTTTTAATTTCATTTTTTGTAACTTTCATAAGCCTATAATAATTTTTTCCGACCATTAAATATATATTATCATGAGAAAATGTTATGTTACTAAGTGGTTCTTAACTTCAATTCTTATTGCCTTAACCCATTTAGGTTATTCCCAGGCAATAGTTGAGACTAAAAGCTCGAATGGCCTTAACACAACTTCTTTTGAGACAAAAGAGGGTAAAATTAATGTTCATTTCCCGGTTATTCAAGAGGGAGATGTGATCTCAGGTACTGTTTTAACTGAACCCGCAGGTAAAAATGAGAGGCAGAAAAATAAAAACAGTAATATTATAAGCGGTTATGTAGTGGAGGTGGAAAATGACGACAATGAGGATGATAAAACCAATGTGAAAGAAAAGAATTTTCAATGGATTATTCCGGCAGTTGTGACTGAAGGATTAAGGTTGGTGTTAAAAAATCCCAAGGGCGAAATAGTGGGTACAAGTGAAATTCCTGTGCAAACAGAAATGCCTTACATGGAGATACCTTCTGTGGTCACTGGCGATAATTTTGGTATTCCGGAGTATATCCAGGCCGGAGGTTCATCATCCATCCCGGGCATATTTGACGGGGATTTTTCAACGACGAGGTTGAATATAGGAGGAAATAATGTAGATATTCTTGCTGAATCCCCCAGAGGTATTTTCTTTGAAAGCCCTGAAGATATTAGCGGCCCTACTGAAATAATCCTGAATGAACGCGATGTTGGAGTAATGGGACAGGCAACTGTATATAATCTTTCATTGACAGCTGACAAACTTACTCTTCAAAGAGGAGATAAAACAACGGTACATATCCAAATAGACGGATTATCGGACCTTGACAGGGAAATTCCTGTTGATATTAATAACCTGACTGAAAATACTGTTACGGTTGCGGGCGGGAATAAACAGACCATAATGATCGGACCGGAGGATGTTACACCTGCCGGCACCTTCACTGCTGACCTTCCTGTCACTGCAATAAGCTCGGGAGGATTTTCGGTTGCCGTTAATGTAAAACCACCACAACCGGTAGTTATCAATAATATCTATCCCGTTGATGTTACAAACTCTCCTGAGCCTAACTTTGTCTGGTCAGTATTAAATGCTCCACCCGGTTGCAACTATTCTGTCACTATCTGGGATATTAGAGCTTTCGAGAGTGCTGATGAAATGGAAAATTTTACTTTCAGCCCTGATATAATCGAAGGACTGGAACCAATTGTAACTGCAAGCGGATTGCAGGAACCTTCCTTTGCGTTGAGTGAAATTGAAGGGATTCAGCTTCAACCTGATCATCTGTATGCATGGCAGGTGAGTGTTATTTCTGACGTGCAGCCGTTAATCGCTTCCCCTGTTTGGCATTTTTCGGTAAATGGAGAAGCTGTAAAAGACAATTATGTACATATAAGGAGTGGACAGTATTCTTCAAAATATTATCCCAGAGACTGGAGACATATTAGAACAGGAGATTATGCTTCAAAAATATACAATCCCGCAACTCATCGCCATCTAACCTACCGTGAATATAATACAAAAATATATTCAACTGCCGACTACAGGCATATAACCAGGAATGATGATAAAACTAAAATATACCCGGGTAATTTAAGGCATATCACGACAGGTGATAATGAGTCTCATCTATATAACCCGGAGGAATATCAGCCGCACAGGACAACCGGCAGCAGAGCATCATTGCTTATTCCCAATGGATATAACCACCTTATCAATGAGGCTGACAGAACTAAAATTTATCCTGAATCGGACAGGCATCTTACTTCAGGAGATAATAATACCAAAGTTATTCCTGAGGGCCATGTTCATATTACAAGAGATACTTTTAATACAAGAATTTATCCCAGAAGCTCAAGACATATCAATTGGGGAACAACCAATGTCACTAAGATTATTCCTGACGGCATGGTGCATATTGACCGTGGAAATGATAATTCAAAATTACACTCAAATGCCGACCGTCATCTGAAAGGTGGAAGAGATGAATCTAAAATAGTACCCTCAGGCAATGAGCATATTTCTTCCGGTGAAGATCAGTCAAAAGTATATCCTTCCGGGAACAGGCACATCAGAACAGGAACCAATGCTTCGGGTATATATGATCCGGATACCGAGAGACACCGTGACATGGGTAATGATCAGACCAAGATCGTTCCTAAAGACTATTATCATATAGCTTCGGGAGCAATTCAGACAAAATATGGGCCGGGTGGCGCAAAGCATATCCGTGAAGGGGATAATTCAACGAAATTGCACACAAGGGATGGAGAAAATATTGACCCTCCCCATGCAGAAGATCCTCCACGACAAGCTGCCGAACCGGGAAGACCACAGGATAGCGAAACTCCTTCAGATGAAGCTGTAAAACCTGAACGGGAAGCGGAACAACCCTCACAGCGACCGCAAGAACCGGGTGAGCCACAAGAGCCAAAAGAACTCGATGAATGGTAAATATTAGTTTGTTTTAAATTATCATTGAAAAAGTTGTTTTAAAGTTTATATTATCTTGAATGTGTGCGCATAAAAAAAATAAGAAAAGTGTAAATTAATAATGTTTGGATTTCTCTGAGCATGATTAATAACATATCGGTTTTAATATTTGACTTCCTCTGACAAAAGATTTAATGTATGGATAATCATTCTTCTTCTATTTTGCTGATAGAGATTGTTATATTAATTTTTGTTTCAATCCATACAAATGGTCAGAAAAATGAATTTAGCGGAGCTTTTATCAGAAATGAGGATATTATAACAGGATTAAATGAGCAGATTGATATTACCGATCCGGTCGAAGTTTTCGGGCATGTTTTCAATTCTCTAAGGGAAGAAGTTACTATTTATCCTTCTGAAAATTATTACTATTATATATTTAATATCAACGGAAGGACATTCTGGAGCTCCTTTTGCCTTCCGGCCGATAAAAGGGATAAAGGTATACTCAGTTTCGGCTATATAGAAAAATCAAATTATTTCACAGGTGATGATCCGCAAGCTGCCGGAGGCAGTAAGGATTTCACTCCTGCAGATGGAATGGTTATCAACAAAATCAATTCTATTAAATATTCTGTTATTTATAATGGGAAAACTGTTGTGTTCAACCTGCATAAACTGAATCTCACCCCACCGTTAAAGATTAAATTCATGTTGGAGGAACATCTCATTGGTCCTACCTTTGATGAATCGGGATTGCAATTTTATCTTGTGTTTAACAAGAAAACTGATCATTTCTACTGGATACTGAATGAAGAAGAGTATGTGCCGGAAAATTTTGATGCGGATTCGTGTAATTTGTTTTTTGGCCGCAGAACAGGTTTTGCTTTTTTTAATGATACCCTTCATTTCCGAAAGATAATGGTAGGTGCCGACGCCTATAATGTATTAAAAAATAATTGGTACGATGGTCCGTTTGACCAGTTACCGGATAATTATATCCAGACTGGTGAAATAGAAATTAAAAAATACATAGAAGCAGCTTATCCGGCCGACAGCGGAAAAATTGACAGGTATGGAAATTTTCTTGATCAGGAAGGGGTGAGGGTGGCGATTGCACCCTATTATGCTTATTATTCGAAAGAAGAACTTATTGAATATATCAGGGAATGTATGCTTGAGGAAAAAGATCTTTCAAAATTATTTACCTGTCTGACACAACAAATATTTTATCTTAAAGAATAATTTATTCTTTTAGTATGCAGGTCGAAAATTCTAATTCTCTGATTGATGAAAATTTAGAGCTGATTCTTGTATCTCACTATAATTATTCAATCAGTAAAAGAGAATTCCCTTTTAAACTATGATTATTCAGTGATAGTTGACATTAGAAATGCCATTGGCAAGATTACTGCAGGCAAACCCTTTAACCGGACCCTAAACAAACCGGCATTGGGATTAGGATAAAGCATCACACTCAAAGGGGACCGGTTCTCAGCAACAATTTCGGAACCCACCATTACCTCCATTACATTAACAGTATAATTTACAGAAAAACTGCAGCCGTTGCCATCTGTCACCGTTAAAACATATGTGGTAGTATCTGCAGGAGTGGCAAGGGGATTTATCACTAGGGGATTATCCAGGGTTGCAGGTAGTGACCAGCTATAACTGTATTCTCCGGAGCCTCCGAACACAACAATTCCGTCACCCAGCTCAACAGAGCCCCCGATCACTATGGTTGTATCCTGTTTTGATACATCGAAGTCCAGTTCGGGTGGTTGATAATCAAAGAAGGCTGATTGACGGTAAACCGGAAGATTTTATTTTTTATCAACTTTACCCTGAAACACCTGCAGGAATTAATAGAGATATATACCGGGATATGGTTGAATTGCCAGATTTGGAAGAAGTAAAAAAATCATTTGAACCTTTACAAAATTATCTGGGAGGAATGTATATAAGTGACATTGTAAACTGGAATGTTTATTCCTGTCAGGCCGGGACAATTGAAATCATCAAAGGTGAACGGGATAAAATTGAAGCCAACTATCAGGAATTTATCGAAACCAAAATTGAACAGGACCGGCTGTCAGTGG
>CAZBWK010000158.1:0-5004 GCA_964495655.1 uncultured Prolixibacteraceae bacterium
TTGGGATTTGTTATATTTACCTTTGCCACTCCTGCCGTAAGCTGGGCAGAAACAGAAACACTTAAAACCATTAAGCAGATCAATGCAGCAATAAAAACTGGGCGCCCCATATTTATGGCCCGTGGGAATGTCCTGTTTAGAGGGCCGGATATTTTCAGATTTTTATATCTTTTGAACATTTTTTAAAAATTTAGATATTTATAATTTGGTTGGGTCCAAAAAGACGCTTCGCGCCCTTTTTAGACAAATTTAAAATTTTATTAAATTGTTTTTCAATTAATTATAAAAAATTTACTTTTTATTCCAAACTCATAATTTATTTAAAATCTCTCTTACTTTCCGCTCATATATATCCTGCCATTCAGGTGCCATTATACAATAAGTATCCTCCAGTGCCTCTCCCTTATAGTGCTCAGCTGTTGGTGAATAACCTACACAGCTGTTTGAATAGGCTGTAACAAAGGTATTTGCAAAAGGAGACGACCCCTTTATATTAAGGCCAATTTGGGCAACAGGCTCCCCGGGAAATGTTACCAGAACCATATCTCCTATTTTTAAACACTGCACCTCAAAATTAATAGTTTTCCCGATTTTTGTGGCCAGCCTTTCTTCCTGTTCCCTTAAAATTGTCAGATTACCCTGTATCCTTGTGAGTTTTTCCATAGCATAGATATTCCGGAGGTACTTGTAAATATTCCTGCGGTTCTCTTTATCGAGATTCTCAAGATCTGCACGGCCGGCTTCTTTTTCACGAAGATACCTGTGAGAATAATATGAAGGATACTCTTCATAAATATTGTAAGTGATATACAGAGGGAAAAATGTTTTAAAATTAAGACTAGTACCCCTTAATGAGCGCAGCAGCTTTTCCTGCTCCTCTTCCAGTGATGCAATCCTTGCGGGAATATCAGTTCTGGAGGGGATCTCAATCACCTCCCTGACAACCTTTAATTCGCTGTTTTTTGAGGTCTTAATACCTTCTAAAGCATTTAAGGTGCTCAATCCCAAAATATTACCTAAAAATTCCGCATCCCTGGGACTATTCACATCTTTATACAAAACGGTTGAAATATCACCAAGGCAACCTTGTAAAAATATTGCCATTGCGCCTGCAGGCAGGTTACTTTCGATCACCTTTGAGGAGAATGCCGGCACATCAGCGGTAAGGCCTTTATTCGGAACGCCCTGATAGGCATGGACGGCAAAATTATATAAAACGGCCAGTGGGGCTCCATTTTTTTTGTCAAGTCTCAAAATACCGATCTCAGGATCAACAGGGCCAATGCCTGCAACTTCCTCATCAGGAGGCAGCGGATTGGCATGCCTTATGGTCCACTCTTTGCCATTAGTAAGCTGTAACCTGCGGTTCTCGGTTATCCTGTTTTCAAAACCTGTTCCTGCTCCGATAGTTACGGGAATCATTTTTTGAAATGCACTTCTGACGGCATTAAAAACCAGGTCTTCAATATCCGGGCGTATATATTTTTCACCAGACACACCGGTTGCAGTAACCATAACATTATTACCGTTGATTTTCAGTTGTTGCTGTATTCTGTTACGCAGTCTCTCAGTGAAATCATCGCCAACTCCTCCTTTTTCTGCAATAGCCCTCGTATCAAGGCTTATTATCACTACACCTTCAGAACCATTCTGAAGTACCAGCGCCCTTGCATACAATGAATCATTGATCAATCCGCCAACATTATCTCTGGTAATATTGACCTTTGCCACACCTGCTTTAAGTTGGGCAGCTGTCACAGAGCCGGCGCCAATAACAAGAGATACGAAGGTCAAAACAGTTATCAGGACAACTTTAAATTTGTTAAATATATCCCTTAAAGTAAATTCTAAATTTACACGATGAAACAGACACTTTTCCATTCCTGGTTAATTTAATATGTAACTATAAACTATTTAATATTTCTGAAATTTTTTTCTCATATAAAGCCTGCCATTCAGGGCCAATAAAGCAGTCGCAATCCTCCTGCACACCTCCGTTATATTGTTCAACAGTGGGGGCATAATAGATATATCCGTTTGTAAATCCTGCAGGGAATGTATATTTATAGGGGGACATTTTTTTAATATTCAATCCTACTTCCACAGATACTTCGCCGGGGAAAGTGACCATCACAAAATCTCCGATCTTTACTACCTGTATTTCAACATCAACTGTAGGTTCACCGGCCTCTTCATTGAATTTGCGGTGCATCTCAAGCAGAGATATATTGGCCTGAAGGCTTGACAGTTTATCCATCGCACAGATATTTCTCAGATACTTGTCGATATTACGCCTGTTCTCTGCATCCAGTTTCTCCAGGTCGCTTCTGCCAAGGCTCTTTTCGTGAAGGTATCTGTGGGAATAGTATGACGGATACTCTTCAAACAGATTATATTTTATATAAAGCGGAAGGAAAGTTTTAAAATTAAGGCTGGTTCCCCTCAGAGATTTAAGAAGTCTGTCAACTTCAGCCTGCATAGGGTCAATCCTCTCCTGAAAATCTGTCCTTCGCGGTAATTGAATTACCTCATTTATTACTTTTAAATCGCCATTATCAGTAGTAGTGATCTTTTTAAGGGCCTCCATTGCGCTAATTCCCAGCATATTTCCCAGCACTTCAGCATCCCGCGGGTTATTTACATCTTTATAAAGAACCGTGGAGATGTCCCCGCCGAACCCCTGAACAAACAATGCTATTGTACCCTCACTGAGATTATCTTCAATTATCTTTGATGCGAAGCCCGGGTAATCAGCCGTTGCCCCCTGATTGGGAACTCCCTGGTAAGGATGTCCGGCAAAATTGTAAACAACAGCGAGGGTTTCACCGTTCATCTTGTCAAGCCGCAGTATTCCGATTTCATAATCCTCGGGACTAAGTCCGGCGACCTCCTCGTCGGGAGGCATGGGATAGGCATGCCGGATATCCGCCTCTTTACCGTTTTTGAGCTTAAACCTCCGGTTTTCAGTGATCCTGTCTTCATAACCCCTGCCAACTCCTGTCCGTACCGGAACCATATTTTTCACGGCTGCTTTTACGGCTTTCACTGTCCGTTCCGCAATATCGGGACAAACATTATAACCGGCACCATGAAGGTGACTTGCATTTACAAGGATATTTTTACCGCTTATTTTCAGGTCCCTCTCTATCTCCGACCTTACTTTTTCAAGGTAGTCATCTCCAATTGAACCGATGCCTCCGATGGCCACAGCATCAACTGTTATTATTGCGGCTCTTACCGGGCCGTTTTCAAGTACAAGGGCTTTTACATATAATGAATCATTAACAACAGGATAGGCTGCCGTATTTGTTATATCCACCTTTGCAACGCCTGCTTTTAGCCGGGCAGCCTCAGCACGGCCTGAATATATAATTCCTGAGATCCCGCAAAAAATAACAGAATATAAAATCAGCCTCCGGAAAATTCCTTTAATCAGTAATGTCATATTTTAATTTTTTAGTTTATTCAAATTCCGAACATCATAGTAATTAAGCATAATAATATCTAATAATCAACATTTTTACATTATTTCAGATATTTATTAAGAAAACGCAAAGTCCCTACGCCGTGTATCTCATGCGGACCATCAAAAAATTCTATCTCCGTGCGGTTGCCGATACCAAGCTTTACATAAAGCCGCCTGACTTTGGCATATTCATTAGCCACCTGTTCATCAGGCGCCACCCCGTCCCAGTGCCCCCGCTCCACCATAAACGGCCTGGGTGCTATCAAACCGGCCATCTCGGCATAATTGAAGGTGTTGGCAAGGTTAAATTCGAACACCTCATATTCAGGGACAAACATAAAACTGGCTGCAAAGTCAAGGGTGGTCATATTCCACACCCAGTCGCTGAAATCAGCTGAACATATTACAATCTTATAGTCTTTCAGTACCGGAGGTATACGCATAGCGCTCTTGCCTCCGTAAGAGAGACCGTAAAACCCGATCCTTTCGCTGTCGACATGGGGCTGTTGCTTAAGCCACCTCAGTGTCTGTTCATGCTGTCCGATCGTTATTGAAAAGACCGACTGTTTCAGAGGATTTGCCATTCGCTGAAACAGCCTGAAACTCTTTCTGTTATGTTGTTCGTCAATAAACAGTCCGTAGGAATTCTGCGGGGCATAAACAATATACCCCTCATCTGCCATCTTCGAGCCAAATGAATAATATACCGATTTGATCTCAGGGTCGATCAACGGCTCGGGAAGTCCACCGAGCCCGTGTTGAAATACCACAACAGGCCGGCGCTCTCCTTCCTTTATATTTTTTGGGACAAGCAGGATACCTCCTGCGCTTATTCCCTGCCAGACATCAAGCTCAATCCAGTAGCCTGTCCATTTGTCTGTTTCATATCTCTTCCTGCTGCGGGGGTTGAAGCTCTCCGTCGGGTCAGGCATACGACCTGTCAGCTCTTCCCAAAAGTAATCCCGGTAGTAACCGGTTGTCAACTCCCAGCTCTCCGCATCTGATGCATCGGCCTTCTCCCAGAAGCGCCTGCGCTCCTCCGGACTCCGGGCTATCAGCTGATCCATATGCAGGATCAGCTCACCGATCTCCTTCTTCATGCGCAGATCACTGTCAAAGCCAGCTCTGTTGTCCGTATTCTGATAACGCCTGCCTTTCAGTATATTTTCGATATTGATCCCCGCCCCTTCAAACAATTTTTTCACTGCTTCTGCAGTCATTGGAGGCCCGTAACCCTGACCGCTTTCTGTTAACTGAAACTTTTCTGAAACTCCAAGATCCCTGTAGAGCTTAGCTGCCCTTGCTGCCTCACTCCTTACTGACATTAATTCGGGGGTTTCAAGTTTTCCGGGCGCCGCCACGTCCCTGCGCCCCTCAACCGGCTCAGGCGGTCCTGCAGATTCAGGCCCCTTGCAGGCCTCAACCACCAGCAAACGGGGAGCTATCATTCCTGCTATCTCGGCATCTCCGAACTCTTTCAGTAATCCCCATACATTTCGGTATAACGGCTCTTCCCATAAACTTTCGCGGGAGTTAAA
>CAZBWK010000159.1:0-4978 GCA_964495655.1 uncultured Prolixibacteraceae bacterium
TACCTTATGTTTTTTATAATTAATTGAATAACAATTTAATAAATTTTTAAATTTGTCTAAAAAGGGCGCGAAGCGCCTTTTCAGACCCAACCCATTGATCTGTTAATTATGTCAGCAAAAAATTATTCAAGAAGAGATTTCTTAGGCAGGACAACTGCCGGACTGGCAGGGGCAGCAGCAGCTTCAGGGCTGACTCCTGTTATTATCAATCATGATAGTAAAGGACCGGCATATAAATACCCTTCATCATCGTTCACCTCTGAGGTTGAACGCCTTCCTGTTGAGAAAGCGTATGATTATCATAAATACCTCTCTACTGCACCTGTCCATAAAGTGCGCAGAGATAAAAATGCAAATCAGGAAAAAAATGAAATGTCAATACCTGATGAAGGCTGGATGATAAGTTGGCAGTCAGGTAGCGGTATCATTATTGAAAACGCTGCAGATGATTTTGCCGATTACCTGGAAAAATCTCAAAATGTAATTGCCGGTAAAGAACCTCTTGGATCCCTGAAGAACTGGAAAAGGCTGAATCAACGAATAATAGTAGGTACAAAAGAACAGCTGCCCGGATGCGGACAAGAACTGAAAGGTCAAAAAGATTATGAAATAAAAGTATCTCCTAAACAAATTATTGTTTGCGGCTATGATGAGAGAGGGGCTATGTTCGGACTGTTTAACCTCGAAAGCAGGATGAACCTGAGGGAAGCCCCGTTTCTTCCTAAAGATCTGGATGTAGTCAGACACAGCCTCTATGACACAAGAATGGTGCTGTCGTGGATGGGATGGATGGAGTATCCCGATCTTCTCCTCAAACATCTGGCACATGACGGATTTGACGGAATCTATGTTTCTGTCTATGCCAATCCAAATGGGGACCGTACCACAGCAGAGACATCAACTGACTTTTATGCCCGGCTTCTGTATATGGTCCGAAAACAGGATCCGGCAAAAATAAGAAACCTGATTGACCGGGCAGCCAGGTTTGGGATCAAAGTATATACACCGATTATCTGGCAATATCTGGGAACACCCGAAAGTGAGGCAGGTCTGCGTAAACTGGTAAAGGATCTGGTAACTGAGTTTCCGGATATCAAAGGGTATGTGCTTCTTACCGAAGGTTTCTGGTATAAAGAGTGGGGACATGGCCGCGGTACTGATAAGGAATATATGAGGGAGTGGGCACGAAACTGGTGCGCCGCTGTTAAAATAGTGGAGGATGAATGTCATAAAATAGATCCGTCAATTGAGATACTCCCCTGGGAATACAATATCAATAACCGTCCGGATAATGTTGATATCAAGCAGTATTTCATCCAGCAACTGCCCGATAATGTAGCTCCTATGCCTACATGGGAAAACGGTAAGAGTTTTGAACTTGAAAATGTTAAAGGACACCTGACCGATTACTCCCTTAACCAGATCGGGCCGGCTGAAGTAACTATAGCACAGATAAATGAAGCCAGGAAACGGGGAATGAGAATTTTTTCAAAGGTAGATACTTTTGCCAGCTGGCAGTATGGCACCATACCTTATCTGCCATGCCCCTACCAATGGCATGAGAGATACAATGCCCTTGAGAAATACGGGATAAACGGAACACTCGAAAGCTGGAGCAGCGGCTACAAACCAAATTTTGTCAGTGAGCTCAGAGCATGGGCATGCTGGAGTAACAGCATTTCAAGAGATGAACTGTTTGAAGCAATGGCCTCCATGTTATTTGGAAGACAAAATAAAGACCTGGTACTGAAAGCATGGGATCATTTCAGCCAGGCAATCCGCTTTGTGCCTGATACAGGCGCAAGTCCGGGAACTAACCAGGCTGTTGCAAATCCCCTGTTCTTCAGTGAACCGCCTCCACGTACTTCGACATTCAACTATTCCTGGACTAACTTCTCCATGTGGACAGGCTATTTGGGTTCTTATCTGAATCCTTACTGGCCGTTCACAGTATCGTGGCTGGTTTTCGTTCCTGATTTTACTAACAGAACAAACAGGGCTGAAAGTTATGCAAGAGGAAGAAGCGGAGTGCATGCGCCTGAAAATACTAAAGTTTTACCATTATTCCTGAAATACCTGGGCAGTGCAAATGAACAGATGGAAGAGGGACTGAAATATTACCGGCAGGCTGCCCTGAACAGTCCTGAATCAAAAAAAGAACAGGCTGTGAAAGAGGTAGTGGTAGCTGAGCAAATGCAACGAATGATGCAAAGCTCATACGCCATGCTTGAATTTGAGGACCTGCGAATGCAGCTTACACAGGAAAAAGATAACCGCTCATTTGATAAGATCCTTGATAAAATGGAAATAATCCTTAAGGCTGAGATCGAGAGGACTGAGCTTTCACTGCTCGCAGCTACACGTGATTCAAGACTGGGATTTCAGTTTGAACAGGACTATGTTTATACTCCTTTTTCCATTAAAGAAAAATTACGAATATTAAGAGAAAACCTTGATAATGAATTGCCTTTGGCCAGAAAAAGAAAATCTGTTTTATAACTAACACATAATAAAAAATTATGTCAAGAAAAAACTATTCAAGAAGAGCATTTATCGGTAAGACTTCAGCAGGCATTGCCGGAGCAGCTGCTGCAGCAGGAATGGCTCCCGTATTACTCAGTACGGAAGAAGTTAATGCCGGCAATGCAGGATACTCTTTTAGTTTCCCTGCATCCTCATTTGCCTCAGAAGTTGAAAAACTGCCGGAGGAAAAAATATATGACTACCATAAACATCTGACAGAAAATCCAGTGCATATATGGCGCAGGGATAAAATCGCCGTTCAGGATAAAAACGAAATGTCAGTGCCTGACAGTGGCTGGCAGTTAGCATGGCTCTCTGACAGTGGTATCGTACTGAAAAATGCTGTTGATGACTTCCGCGATTACCTGGATAAATCGCATGGTATAACTGTCGAAAGTGAACCTCTCGGATCACTTAAAAACTGGAAAAGGCTAAACCGGAGAATAGTGGTCGGAACAACTGATCAGCTGCCCGGTTGCGGAAAGGCTCTGAAAGGACCAAAAGATTATGAAATAAAAGTTACTCCCAAACAGATAGTTGTCTGCGGCTATGATGAGCGCGGGGCTATGTTCGGATTATATAACCTCGAGAGCAGGATGAACCTCAGAGAGGCTCCGTTCCTTCCAAAAAACCTTAATGCAGTTCGTCACAGTCTGTATGATACGCGTATGGTCTTATCGTGGATGGGATGGATGGAGTTCCCTGACCGGCTGTTGTCGCATCTGGCACATGACGGTTTTGACGGAATTTATGTAGGTGTATATACAAATCCTAACGGCGACAGGACAATTGCTGATAATTCAACCGATTTCTATGCGCGGCTGATGTACAGGGTGCGGCAGCAGGACCCCAAAAGGGTAAGGGATGTTATTGACCGTGCTGCCAGGTACGGCATAAAAGTCTATACTCCAATAATATGGCAATATATGGGGACTCCCGAAAGTGAAGCCGGACTGAGAAAACTGGTTAAAGATATAGTAACCATGTTTCCCGATATAAAAGGTTATGTCCTTCTTACAGAAGGTTTCTGGTATAAGGAATGGAGGCACAGAGGGGCCGATAAAGAGGCTATGAAAGAGTGGGCTCGCAACTGGTGTGCGGCAGTGAAAATCGTGGAAGATGAATGCCACAAAATTGACCCCTCCATAGAGATCCTTCCCTGGGAATATAATATCAATAACCGGCCTCAAAATGTGGATATAAAAGAGTATTTCATTGAGCAACTTCCCGACAATGTGGTCCCGATGCCCACATGGGAAAATGGGAAAAGCTTTGAACTTGATGATATGAAAGGGCATCTTACTGATTATTCACTCAACCAGATCGGACCGGCTGAAGTCACCATTGCTCAGATCAGCTTAGCCAAAAGCCGCGGAATGAGAGTATTCACTAAGGTAGATACTTTTGCAAGCTGGCAATTTGGAACAGTGCCTTACCTCCCCTGCCCTTACCAATGGTTTGAAAGATACAATGCCCTGGAGAAATATGGTGTTAACGGAACCATGGAAAGCTGGAGCAGTGGATATAAACCTAACTTTATAAGTGAACTGAGGGCATGGAGTTGCTGGACTAACGGCCTCTCAAGAGATGAGCTTCTGGACGGATTGGCAGCAAGAATTTTTGGCAGTGAAAACAAAGAATCAGTACTTAAAGCATGGGACCATTTCAGCCGGGCAATACGATTTGTTCCAGATACCGGAGCAAGCATGGGAACAAATAATGCCGTGGGTAACCCCCTCTTCTTCCGGGAACCCGAGGCAAGAACTGCTACTTTCAATTACTCATGGAGTGAAGGAAGCTCGGGAGTGAATCCTTACTGGCCGTTTACTGTCTCCCGGATGGTATTCTACCCTGACTTTACAAACCGTTCGAACAGAGCGGAAAGTTATGCAAGAGGAAGAAGCGGGGTGCATGCACCGGCTGACAGGGAGATATTGCCTGTATTCCTTAAGTATCTGGGACTTGCTAATGAACAGATGGAAGAAGGAATGAAATATTACAGGAAAGCTGCTGAAAACAGCCCGGAGTCAAAAAAAGCAAGGGCTGTAAAGGAGGTTGTCGTTGCCGAACAGATGCAGCGAATGATGCAAAGCAATTACGCTATTCTTCAATTTGAAGACCTTCGCATACAACTGTCCAAAACAAAGGATGACCGCTCCTTCGATCAGATACTCGACAAGATGGAAATGATTGTGCGTGAAGAGATTTATCGTACTGAGCTATCACTGCTCGCTGCTACAAGAGATTCAAGGCTGGGATTCCAGTTTGAACAGGACTATGTCTATACACCATACTCGCTTAAAGAAAAGCTGGGAGTGCTCAGAGAGGCGCTGAATACGGAAATGCCTCTGGCCCGAAAAAGAAAATTTATTTAATTTGTAAAAAATAACAGGAAAGTTTTATGTCATCAAAAAATTATTCAAGAAGAGATTTCATAGGAAAAACAACTGCCGGA
>CAZBWK010000160.1:0-4810 GCA_964495655.1 uncultured Prolixibacteraceae bacterium
TTAAGCATGGGAATGACGACGGACGTGATGAAACCAGGGTGCAGGGAGTGATGGCCAATCGTGATGAGGCAACAATCAGAAATGAACTGGGAAGACAATATGCCTGTATAGAGAATGTTGATATTCAGATAGGACGTGTTCTTAAAAAACTGGATGAGATTGGGGAATTGGAAAATACATATATCTTTTTTACAGGAGATAATGGAATTGCTGTCGGCAGTCACGGATTAATGGGCAAGCAAAATTTGTATGAACATAGCTGGCGTGTGCCATTGATAGTAAAAGGTCAGGGGATAGATACAGGCGTACGTGCGACTGGTAATGTATATTTGATGGATGTTTTAGTGACAATGTGTGATATAGCCGAAATAGAATCTCCACCCACGAATGACGGAATAAGTTTTTTGCCTGTCTTGCAGGGAGATAAAGAGGCAATACGGGATGTGATGTACGGGGCATTCAACATGTTCAAGGCTGAAGGTTATGGAGGTGTCGGGAATGGATCAAGACCAGGCATTCGTGCAGTAAAGAAAGGTGACTGGAAACTGATAAAATATGATGTTTATGAAGGTCAGGTAAGGGAGACACAGTTGTTTAATCTAAAGGAAAATCCTGATGAACTGCTCATTGAACACCATGATTCGGCTATAGTCAAGCTCACCGGTCACAAGCCGGAAGATTATCAAAAAAATCTGGCCGGTGATCCGCAATATTCTGAAAAATTGGAGGAGATGGAACAATTGCTTCTTGAGCAGCAATTTAAGTATGATGACCCGTTCCTCCTCTGGAATCAAAAAGATGTATTAATAAGAAGGAATTTACACAATTAATTTAATAAAAACGAATATGGATTTTTATAAAAGTTATTCAGGGAAAAATAAATCTTTTCAAAAGGAAATAAATGGTAATAATTTATCGAGGCGCAGATTTATGGAGAAGAGTTTATTGAGCGGTGCCGGTCTGTTAGGTTCAATGGGACTGATGGCCGAACCTTTTAATGTGAGCCGTAAGATTGCGCCGAGCGATAAGCTGGTTCTCGGGGTAATGGGACTTGGAGGCAGGAACTGTTTTCTGATTGAGGAATTTATCAAGCAGGGAGCTGAAGTTGCATATATATGTGATGTTGACAGCCGTCGTTTTGAAAACGGGCTGAGAGCTTGCCGTGGAGACAGCTGGGAGTCGAAGACTCAGCAGGATTTCAGGTGGGTGAGTGACAGTGTGGGACAAAAGAGATTGCCAAAGACCACGCAGGACTTCCGGAGGTTACTGGATGATAAGGAAATTGATGCGATGATCATCTCTCCCGGGACTCACTGGGCGCCGCTGGGCACTATAATGTCCTGTCAGGCGGGTAAGGATGTATATGTTGAGAAGCCGCTGTCGGCAAATGTCTATGAGGGGCGAAAGATGGTTGAGGCAGCCAGGAAGTATAAAAAGATAGTTCAGGTGGGAGCACAAAACCGGAGCGGCAAATATCATGAGAAAGCCATCGATTTTCTTAAAGCTGACAATATTGGTAAGGTTCATTATATACGGGTTCTGAATATGCTTAAAGGTGGTAAGCGGAATCCGGGCCCCTATCCGGAGATGCCTGTTCCCAAAGAGGTTGACTATGACATGTGGTGCGGCCCTGCACCCATGAGGCCTTATAATACTAATAAAACTGCTCCAAGGGTGTGGCGTTATTTTTGGGAATATTCAGGCAGTGATTCTGAGTCAATACACCAGCTGGATGTGGGACGATGGGTTGCATCAGCCTTGTCAGGCATGGAGTATCCCCGATCAGTATATAGCTTGGGAGCAGTACGTTACCCCGACAGGGTTGCTGATATTCCAGATACTTTATCATCAGTTTATGATTATGGAGAGATAACTTTAGCACTTGAGGTAGATTGGTGGTCAAGTTTAGTTAAAGTTCCCCATGAAATCAGGTGGAGCAATACGGAATTTCCCGACTGGCAGTTTCTGGGGACCAGGATAGAGATATACGGCACAAAGGGGATGATGTACCTTGGCAGGCACGGTGGTGGCTGGCAGGCATTTGATGAAAAGGGGGAATTGATGGCTTCACTCAAAGGGGTAATGCCCATTAAAGAGCATATAGCCAATTTCATGGATTGTGTTAAGAGCAGGGAGGTGCCAAACGGCGATATCGAGAGGACTCACATATCCCAGTCGATATCACATATGGCATATATCTCATACCGCACAGGCAACCAGTTGCTTAAGATCGATGCAGCTAATGAAACCTTCGGCGATAACAGGGAAGCGAATGCACTATTATCAAGGCCCGACGGAGGAAGGGACCCCTGGAAAATACCTGTTCAGGTTTGACAACGTTGCCGGCTGAAATAATTCTTACAGTTAAATTGTATTTCAAAATATAGATTTTATGCGAACGTCAATTATCTGTTTGGCGATAACAATAGTATTATCTTTTTTGACAATTTTTTATTGCAGCAGTCAAAATGTTTTTACCGGAGATCATTTGGAAGGAACCATATCCATGTCATCTTCAGAAGTTGATACAATTCGTTCCCAAATGGTACATGGAACACAGGATTATTTTAGTAAGGAGTTACAACTTTGCGGGGAAAACCGGTATCAATACTGGAAACAAAATTTCATATCATTTGATAAGTACTGTATATCGGTTGCTGAAAATCGTTCTCGTTTCAAAAAGATAACAGGTGTTACAGATGAAAGGATTCCTTTTAATTCGTTAACACTTCATGAGACAACCGGTAAAAAAGCGTTAATATCCGAAAATAACCTGCTCAGTGTTTACCGGGTTAGTTGGCCTGTTTTTAATGGTGTAACTGGAACCGGACTTTGGATTGAGCCTCACGGAGATATAAAGGCACAGTTAATTGTAATTCCGGATGCCGACCAATCTCCTGAAATGTTAGCGGGTTTAATTCCGGGAATACCTCAGGAATCCCTGTATGCACTCAGGCTGGCAGATGCAGGATGCCGGGTTATTATACCGGTGTTGATAGACAGAAAAGACAGATGGTCCGGAAATCCGGATATCAGGATGACTAACCAGCCGCACAGGGAATATGTATATCGCAGGGCTTATGAACTTGGCCGGCATATTATTGGTTATGAAGTCCAAAAGATTTTAGCGGTTGTTGACTGGTTTACAAATGAAACTGAGAATTTGCCTGTTGCTGTAGCCGGCTATGGTGAAGGAGGATTAATTGCATTTTACAGCGCTGCAGTTGATACACGAATCGATGGAGTTCTGGTAAGCGGATATTTTCAGGAACGGGAAAATCTTTGGCAAGAGCCTGTTTACCGTAACGTTTGGGGATTATTGAAAGAGTTTGGTGATGCTGAGATAGCAGGCCTTATTGCACCCAGGACTTTAGTGGTAGAAGCCTCGGAAGCACCTGAAATTGATGGTCCCCCGGCAGCCAAGCCTGACAGAAGGGAAGTTGCAGCCCCTGGCCGTATTATTACCCCGTCTTTATTGTCGGTAAGAAAAGAGGCAGCCAGGGCTGAAAAGATATACCGGCAATTAGGTGTACCTCAGAATTTTAAGGTAGTAGTCAGTGGAGACGGTCATGGATTACACGGCAAACCCGAAGCCTCCAAAGAATTATTAAGGAGAGTTGGTCTTGATTCAGTCAGGTTTGAAACGCCCCCGATATCATTATATTGTTCATATATTGATTCTGATGACCGTATGAAATCACAGATAGAGGAATTAGTGGATCATATGGATGATTTGATCAAAGAAAGTCCTGAAAAGCGAAAGGAATTTTGGAGTAAAGCTGATAATGGATCAGTGGATCAATGGGTGGGGACAACAAAAAATTACAGGGAATATTTTTGGGAGGAGTTAACTGGTAAGATGCCTGATCCATTGCCCAATTATAACATCCGGAGCAGGCTGGCTTATGAAACTGCAAAATGGAAAGGGTATTGGATAAAGCTTGATGTCTGGCCCGGGATAATTGCAGGTGGCATACTGTTGATTTCCAAAGATTTAAAACCGAATACCAAATATCCGGTGGTAGTTTTTCAGCACGGGCTTGGTGGTCTTCCCGAACCATTGATTGATCCTGATATCCCATCTCCATATTACTCTTTTGGTTCCAAACTGGCAGAGGAGGGGTATATTGTTTATGCTCCTCAAAATATATACGGGCTTTTGATAGATGAACCATATAACCAAAAGAGTTTTAGATTGGTTCAGAGGATGGCTAATCCGTTAAAACAATCTGTGTTTTCAATCACGATTGGCCAGCATCAGCAAACATTAAGGTGGCTGAAACAGTTATCATTTACGGACAGCAGCCGTATTGGCTTTTATGGTTTGTCTTACGGGGGCAAGAGTGCTATGCGTATTCCTCCCGTCCTGAAAGACTATAAGGTGGTAATTTGTTCGGGTGACTTTAATGAATGGGTATGGAAGCTCACTTCACTGGATTTTGCGGCCAGTAATATGTTTGTTCAGGCATATGAAATTTTTGAGTTTAACTTGGCTAATACTTTTAATTATGCAGAAATGGCCGGATTAATAGCACCCAGGCCGTTTATGGTTGAGCGCGGCCATTGGGATGCGGTAGCGCCTGATGAATGGGTGGCATATGAATATGCCAAAGTGCGCAGGCTTTATGTGAGTCTGGGCATACCTGACCGGACAGATATTGAATTCTTCGATGGTCCTCATGAGATACATGGTGTGGGGACATTGAAGTTTCTGAATAAATATCTGAAAAATAATTGAAACCCCTTACCTTCTGATAATTTTACTATCTTGTTAATGCTGAGATTAAGCGATTAATAAGTATTTTTATAG
>CAZBWK010000161.1:0-4750 GCA_964495655.1 uncultured Prolixibacteraceae bacterium
GATATTTATCGTTTTCCGACCAGAATAAACACCTCCAAACTCATTTAAACCGTTGACAACTATAGTGTATAATCCAGCCTTGCCGTATGATATAGTAACTGAACCATTAATAATTTCCTCTTGAGTAAATGTTCTGGATAATATGGCGTTATATTTACCTGCTTCTTCCAGGAAAACATAACGTGGCACACACATTTCCGAAGAAAAAGAAATTTCAATTTCACTTCCCACTTTCGCAGTTGCCTGAACGGAAACCAATACACGGGAGACAATAAATTCCACCTCATCACTTTTAGATTCATCCTTCATCAAGCAGTATGCAGTATATTTGCCGCAATCTGAATATATTTTTTCTATTACTCCGGTTTTTATTATATCTATATTATCAATAATTGTGTTATCCTTCTTTATTATCAACCGGGTAGCATTGCTATCCATGATATTAAATTTTACAGGTGTATCCTGTACATAATTTGTTTTATTACCTCTGTCCAGTGCAAGTACAGTATTATATTTTATAACCTGCGGAACCTCGTTGCCAACTGCCACATATTTGGAAGGAATGTAAGGTATTTCATCAGGAAAATTATACCTGTATAAAAAATAACTTCTGTCTTTGATATATCTATTAAATTCAGGAGCAGAATATTTTTTTCTTCTGGGGCCTGCATGCACTATTTCCGTTACTTCAACAGAATCTACAACTCCTTCCGAATATGTAATTCCCGTAATAATTTCCATATGACCTTTACCTTCTGTGTTCAGAAGATCACATAATTCAATCCCGTCAGAGCTTTGATCTTCAATTAGTTTCATATTTGCATCTGCCGGGTTTTCGTGAACCCTTAAAGTACCCAGGTAATAATCATCCCGGAAAGCATACTGGGCAAAGCTTGAACAGGTCAATCCATAATAGGTGGCGGCATTAGGCACATTATAGGGTTCTTCCCTTAAATTTTCAGTGTAAAGAACACTTTCAGGATTCTGTAATGCAGTCATGAATGTCTCAAGAGAAATATCATATCCTATCCAACGGCCTACGCCCCTGGCTGAAGAATACGGTACCCCAGTCTGTAATTCGCCCGAAAAGAATCCTTTTCGTGAAGGCATAACGCCGGGCATAAGAGGTTGCCACTTAATTTCTGTTAACTGAGCAATCCGCTTAAGAGCATTTTTCTGGGCCTGACTTACAACAGGCATATTGTCTGAGTCACTTTTTTTTCTTTCTGAGCTGCAGCTCATGAAAGTAAAAAGCAGAATTCCTAAAATAACTGAAATAATATTTTTCATTTATAATTTATATTGAAGTTAATAATTACCGTTAAAGTATTATGACTTTTAAAGGTATACCAGTTATGTTTACAGGCTATTTAACCTGTATGGAAAATTTCTTAATATCTGATCCTCCGGCTCTGTTAAGGGCTTTAACTATTATCTCCACTGTTTTCCCGGCATCTTCCGGTTTTGGCGCTTTTTTAAGCATCAGCTGACGTTTGGTTTTATCATCAAGCTTAATCCATTCATTCTCTTCAACTATCTCAAAGTCAGGCACAGGTATTCCGTCAGCTGACAATATACCTACAACCTTATTCACGGGATCCGAGGTATAGATAACATCTCCCGTTAAAATAATATTAGACGGCACCAGATCATCTACAGGCCTGAAAGCGTGAAAAAATCCGATGTTTCTGATAAATCGTGCCAAATCGAACATTTCCTTATCAACAGCTTCATTACCAACTAAATAGCTGGGACATGCAAGCAATCTGTCAATCCCGTGAACAAATCCATATCGTCCTCCATACCAATAATCTTCAAGAGACCCGGTGTAATCAAAAACTGGCCCTTCTATATCATACCATGTCTTTCCATGGTCCGGAGAGTAATGAAAAATCCTCGGATGTGCCGATCCACCCCACCGAAGCTGAAAAATTGCCATCTCCTTTGCATCGTTTATAAAAAGTCCGCTGGCATCATTTTGCGTCCCTTTTAGATGTTCATGTTCTGAAGGATTTACAATCTGCTCTATATTCCCAGGCCCGGGAATATAAGGTACTCTGTAAGCGCCTCCCTTGTATGAACCATAATCACAGGACCAATACATATAGCCATGACGCCATTCAATATTCAGACTTTTAAACCGGTTCCCGCTGGCAACAAAATCTTTGCTTTTCAGATGTTCCCAAATCAAAGTATCCTTAAGATGGTCGTATCTGCCCAAAAGCCAATGCTGCTCATGAACAACTCCGTCCCTTGAAGCATCGCCAGACTGTGCCCATAAACTATTATCCAGCGGACAAAAATCAATTCTGTGCATATGGCGGGCAAATAAAAACTGATTGGTTGTGTCTAACCGGTCATTACGAAATTTGTATGTGCTCCTGACCGTCTTACCCTTATCGGAAGTCATCCAAATATTTATATTGTTATATGCAGAAGAACCGGTTGAATAATTTCCCCATATATATAACTCCCTGTCACCAATAATTGGCCGGTTATTATGATATGACATCCTGGAAAAATTATGATCTTCCGGATTGGGTTTAAATATATTTCCATCAATGTCATATACTGTCGATTCGTGATAAGTCTTCCAGTCGTGGGAATAAAAACACCGTGTAAGGTCAGCGAAAAAAAGTTTATTATCTTCAAAAATCCATAAAGTTTTTATATCAGATTTATCGCTTGCTATCTCTGAAATATCGATTGAATTTGTATAAGTTTTTCCATAATCGGTACTCATAGATAACACTCCACTGGCAAACCTGCAGAATATATTTTGATTATACCAGAACACATTTGCCAGATCGATATCATCGTGAAGCTGCATAATCACATCGACCTGAAAAGGTTCTCCTTTGTAGTCAATCTTACAGTACTGTCCTCCAATATTGTCATAACCTTCCCTGGTTATAGTATATTCTTTAATGCCCGGACTATCAACTTCAAATGTATAACTACCGGGGTTATTGACAACATCATCCAGTGTAACAACCGCATCTTTTATCGGTTTGCCATCATCGCCTGTGATTGTGAAAACAACATCACCGGACATACGCTGGCAACCTGATATACTTAAAGCCAAACAAAAGAATGGTATTACAAAATTTTTTATAAATGAATTTTTCCGCAATTGCATTTTTTTCATCATATAAGTTTTAATTCTACTTGGACACATTTATTAATTCGTCAAAAAAATCCTGATACAACTTAATAATCATCATAGTAATCAATAATAGGCAGTAAAAACTCTGCATAGCGCATAAAACCCAGATTGGAAGAATGACCTCCATCAACTGTTCCTTCTCCATCAGTTCCTTTCGCTCCCTGTGAATGGATACGTATAATATTTTGCTCTCCCGATTTTATTAAACTGTTAAAAACCTTATCCAAGGCTTCATTATGTTCTCTAACACTATTGTAACTTTTTAAATCAAATATGGGACTATTAAAACTTCTTCCTAAATCAATGAAAATTATTGGTACATCAGGCAATTTATTCCTTATTATTTGATAAAACTTACCCAACTTTTCAACAACCTCTTGACTAGTGTTATTACTTAAACAGTCCAGCACAATAACAGAAGCATCATCTCTTGTTGATATTAACTCTGCTATTTCAAAATCCAACTTGTTCTGTCCACTGAATCCTAGATTTATGAATTCCTTGTTTAACCAGCGGGATAAGATACTAGTATGTACCATACCAGGACGTGAAGCGCATGCACCTTGTGCACCACTAGCTCCGTAATATATTATGGGTTTATCCCGATCAGGAAGATTTATTTCTGGCTGAGAAATTATTGATAATGAGTCAATCCCTATTTCCAATTTCAAAACACCATCATATAGAGGCAGATAAAGCATATACTCACGCATTTTGCTCTCCATGTTGGATATAATGACGAACTCATTAATTTTTCCTGTTGGACGAGCCGTTTTGACATATTCCCATTTCCCATTCTCAATAGCATAAAGATCCAAACCTTTTATCCCTGTAAATGCCATATGATTCATTACCTTATCATATAGCAGCTCCCATCTTGCAGCTATCTGAGTTGAATTGGAACGAAACCTCAAGGCAAGCCCTGCCGTGTTTTTCCCCAGTCTCCATACAGGAGGGCGTGTAACATCTTTAAGATATCCCGGTAGCCTTTCATAGCGGGTCTCCGTATCCGGTGAAATTTTCCCCAAGAGTGGATAATCTTTTGCATTATGAAAAACCAACTGGGCATTAACTTGAATTACTAACAACGTTATTGTGATTATCAAAATCATTATTTTCTTATAATATAAAATTTTAGCCATTTTATAACAGTATTATGTTTAACTTCAAAACTAATTGGACAAATTCTTCTATAAAAAAAAGAGATACATTTTTCTTTTCAAAATATTATTACCAACATTTTTGATGAACTGTTGAAATGTTGGAAAATTGGTTAAAGTTTTCAATATTTCAATGGTTATTTAAGCAAATAGGGTTACATTTTGGTTAAAAGTATAAGCTCCTTTAATTTACAGGTTGTTTAATGGTCAGAATAATATATGTCATACGTGTATTTGTATGACAAAAGAACTAAACCTAATTCCATAGTATGGTTTAATGTAAAAGAAGAAGAAAAAGTTGAAACCATAAAAAAACTGCTTGATGAGAAAAACATTGTATACGGTTACAGTAAATATAAGGATTTTAGTTTTACTTACGACAGACAGTTTCTATCAAAAAATCATGAGCTGATAAAGAAAATTC
>CAZBWK010000162.1:0-4593 GCA_964495655.1 uncultured Prolixibacteraceae bacterium
AATTTTTAATTAATTTATTTACAAGTAATTACAAAATTTTAAACGAATGAAACCCATATTTTTATTTAACCTTCTTTTCTGAAAATAATATGCCAATATATTTATGCTTACTATAAGTATTGATATTGAATTCATTACATACAAATAGAAACTCTTCAATAACAAAACTTGTGTAGAAATTCTACATATTTTGTAGTTTTTTTTCACATTATCTTCTATCTGATTTTCAACAAACTACGGTGATAGAGGGTTTGATAGGGGTAGGAACAGGAGGTGTTACTGAGGGATACCGGAAACGTGTTGTAATGCCGTATTCAGCTTTAAACAGTGAGACAAATCATGTGTTCTTGGTCATGAGATGGTCCATGTTTTTAAATACAAAATGTTTCAGGAAAGCGGAAGTCTCGGGATGAGGTCAGTACAAAATGTACCTCTTTGGATGATCGAAGGATTGGCCGAATACTTATCAATAGGCAGGGAGGATGTAAAAACCGCAATATGGAGGAGTGATGCAGTTGCCCAAAATGATATCCCGACCTTCAGAGAAATGACACGCAGGCCTAACGAGTATTTTCCATACCGTTACGGGCATGTCTTCTGGACCAATATGACAGGTTTATATGGTGACGGAAATCAACTATAATTTTTAGTGACCTGGTAGCCTTTATTGACGGAGGCCTTATCTGGTCGGATTTTAACAACCCAGGGCAGATTGTGAAAGTATTATTGAAACAATTGCAATACAAGCAAATGCTGTGGAAAAAATTCTACAATTTCCTGAATTTTCCACAAATTAATCGTAATCTCAAACGATTAATTTTGGCCGGACATTACACTTAAAAAAATTTCTGCCCTTATTTAATTTTGATTCAGGGCACTACATATTTACATACTTTTTGATTTTGAAAATCCTTTTTAAATCAATGGCATGAAATTTTCATATATTAATAAAGTTTAATTTAATTAAAAAATAAAAAAAATGGAAAGTACAATTATTAGTATGGAACAAATTAATAAATACCTGGGTAAAGAAGCAGAAGATCTGCTTACCTATAAGGCAACATGTATTCCAAAAGAACAATTGACATTGCCGGGGCCCGATAAAATAGATAAAATTTTTGGCATTTCTGACAGGAATGTACAGGTATTGCGGAATCTTTCGGCACTTTTCAACCATGGCAGGCTCGCGGGAACAGGCTATTTGTCTGTCTTGCCTGTGGATCAGGGAATTGAACATACAGCAGGCAGCTCATTTGCACCTAATCCTGAATATTTTGATCCTGAAAACATAATTAAGCTGGCAATAGAAGGCGGATGCAACGGAGTAGTAAACACTTTTGGCGGTATGTCACTACATGCACGCAAGTATGCCCATAAAATTCCTTTTATAGTTAAGATCAACCATAATGAGTTACTGACATATCCAAATAAATATGATCAGGTAATGTTCGGGACAGTTGAGGAGGCATGGAATTTGGGTGCCACAGCCGTGGGAGCTACAATATATTTTGGAAGCCAGGAATCGAACAGGCAGATTATTGAAGTGGCCGATGCTTTTGAACGGGCTCATGAGTTGGGAATGGCAACTGTTTTATGGTGTTATACCCGCAATATGGATTTTAAAACTAAAGAAAAAGATTACCATACTGCTGCTGACCTTACCGGACAGGCTAATCATCTCGGTGTAACCGTAAAGGCGGACATCATTAAACAAAAACTTCCGGAAAGCAACGGTGGATTCAAAGACTTAAAGTTTGGCAAAATTCATCCTGATATGTATGATAAACTGATAACCGATCATCCGATTGATCTGTGTCGCTATCAGGTTGCCAATTGCTATATGGGAAAGATAGGTCTTATCAATTCAGGAGGACCATCCTCAGGACAAAGCGATTTTTCACAAGTAGTGAGAACAGCGGTGATAAACAAACGTGCAGGAGGTTCAGGACTGATCACGGGCAGAAAAGCTTTTCAACGCCCGATGAAAGAGGGAATTAAATTATTAAACCTGATACAGGAGGTTTATTTGAATAAAGAAATTACAGTCGCCTGATATATACATAATTCAATCAGGCAGTTAAAGAGAATTGTTATTGACCTGCTTTGTCTTAATGGGTAAATTTATATGAGACCTAATAGCCTTTTCTTCCAGAACCTGGCAACAAAACTTGGTCATCCGGCAGAAGCACTAAGAACAGGAATTATTTTTTTTCGGCCCGTACAATATTTTCAATCCCTTTGGCAACTGCATCGGGATTGAAGGAGATGCTGTTGTTGATGACAAACTCAAGACGCATCAAAACCATTGGAACGATATTTAATTACCCTGTCAGAGAACAGAGAAGCAACACATTTTTCCCAGGCTTTCAGCAATTCGTTCTCATTTTTAATATTCAGATAGGTTTCGTGTTGTCCCGCAAAACTGGCAGTAGGCAGATCTTCTGCCGTAGCACTGCTCCTTACGGCAACACTGGTAACTGATCTCTCTCTCATTCAAATCATGGTATCCCTTCAAAACAGCTTCCTTAATTTCCTCAGGAATAGTTGCATCCATTACAAGCTTTCTGCATTTCTCCCTGTTTCCTTTAATTTTTCCGGATCATTGGGTTTGAGGGAGGAAAGCGTCTCTTTCAATGGCCCCTCAAGATCATTTTCCTTTATAAATTTCCAATATGCCTCCGCAGAAGATGTAAAGCCATCGGGAATATTTATTCCTTTGGAACTAAGCTCTGCAAACATTTCCCCGAGTGATGCATTTTTACCACCTGCTTCCTTTACTTTTGAATTATCAAAATCTTCAAATTTATATATGAGTTCCATAGTATGATTATTTTTTATTATAACTTCCATGTATCTTACCATTAATTCGCTAAGATCAATCGGAATATTTTAAATTTCTTTAGCCGCCTGCTGATATGATCTTCTATATATATAAATTCCTTTTACTAACGAACACGGTCTGATCATATCATATTTTGCCTTTATTTAACAGTCGTTTAAACTGTTTCTCTTTAATTATTTTTTCAACGATAAACTTTCGAAGAATTAATAACTGAAAATAATCCATAAATAATTGCGTAAATACCAATGAGCACCGTAATTATACGTGTGCTCTCAAAGGGATTTAGAACAATAACCAAACCAGTGATGAGGGATAAAACACTTATTATCAAAACTAAACTGTTTGATATCGTTGCAAGCCTTCCCCGGAAGTATGAAAAAAGAAGCACCAGGCCTATGATCAGAGCCCATAAACCAATAATTGTAACAAACACACTCGCAACCAGTTCGGGCCTGGCCAGAATAATTATGCTTATCAGAATTCCAATAATGCCTTCAATAAGCAACAGATACCAGTGATCATTTGTCTTCTTAACTCTAAATGCGCCGACAGTAAGCAAAATACACCCAATCAAAATGGAAATGGCAAAATATATTCCCAGGGCAACCAGTGTAATTCCCGGAAACAATAATGCCACCAATCCGAATATTATTGCCAACACACCATTTACACTAACATAATAGCGATTAAATTTATTACTCATAATTTATTATTTCATTAAAGCTGCAATAGAACAAAAATCGGCCAATAATTTTACCGGGTCAGGATGGCTTCCATTTTAATATCTATTGCAGATAAGGCCTGTGAAACCGGGCAGTTAGTTTTTGCTTTATCAGCAAGTTCATGAAACAGATATTCTTGTATGCCGGGCACATCGGCTTCTGTAACCAAAAAACTTTCACTGATCCGGAAACCGTTATCATCCTTAACCAGTTTTACTTTCGCAGTCGTGGAAATAGAAACCGGTTCAAAACCTTTCTCTGCTAAAAGCATTGAAAATGCCTGGGAAAAACAACCAGCATGTGCTGCGGCTATAAGTTCTTCCGGATTCGTAAATTCCCCTTCTTCAAATCTTGAAGCAAAATTATACTGAAATTCCCTCTCTAAGGAATCCAATTTTAATGTTCCGGTACCATTTTTCAGGTTACCTGTCCAATGTGCATGTGCTTTTCTTGTTTTCATAGAATATTAATTTTAAATTATTCATCTTCAATTTTTGTTACATCAACTTCAGTGAACAGATACATTCTCATTTTTTTATCCCACACTTCCATATTTCTTCTTAACCATTCCAATGCCATACATGCATGTTCTATCTCCTCATCACGATTATGTTTTAATATTTTTTTTAATTGCTGGTCATTGGTTACAGTCAAACGTTGATGATACCAGTCGATTGCCTCAATTTCTTCCCGGAGAGATGCAAGTGCCCTTATATAATCCCGGGTTTCACCGGATAATTCTGATGTTGGTTCGTGATAATTTTGTCATGCTGCCGCCAATACCGGGTATCGAAGATAAATCTTCTCCTTTTTCAACCATTTCAGAAAGACTTCCGGAAATGCCGGACAAAGTGCGGACAGCATTCCTGTATGCTCTGATACGAAACTGGTTTTCTCCTTTGATATCAAGTAAATCAGCTACTTGTGTCAGTTTATCCGTTATCTCTTTATTATGAACAGGCATTTTTCATTGATTTAAATTTTGAGCCCACTCTAAAAAGTGGATATTTTAGAAATTAAAAAATTTTA
>CAZBWK010000163.1:0-4536 GCA_964495655.1 uncultured Prolixibacteraceae bacterium
TGCGTTACAAAGTGGAAAACGGATATATCAATGTGACAGTTCCCGAATGCAATGGTTATTCACTTATAGTGTTTGAAAACTGAGTTAATTTATAAAATTTCTTACCATGAAACCTATTGCAATATTATTAACAGCGCTGTACATAACTATGATGTCATGTACCGGCACAAAAGCTCCAAAAGCTGATAGCAATGATGTCATCGTTGAAAATGATCAGGTGAGACTTATTATTGGCAGTGACGGGATTGCCAAAAGCCTGATATATAAACCGACTAATGAGGAGTGCCTGATATTGGGAGAAAATGTTCCTGCATTTACCGTTACCCAGGAGAGGCCTTTTAATAATGAGGTTAAGCTTGCCCATCCAAATAAAAGAACAACTTTCTTTGCCGATACTGTATACAGGGAGGGGGATAACCTTATTGTTGGCTTTGAAGTACTTCCTTACGAAGCTATAATTAAAGTCAAGGAAACTCCCGATTATATCACTTTCCGGCTGGAAGATTTTATTATCGAACCGGAAGATTATCCTGCTTATCTGAAAATCACTCCTCCCCCTACTTCAGAACTTTGTATCCTTCAGTTACCTGTTCGTAACAGGACACATTTTGGGGAGTGGCTCAATGTAAGCTGGGATGACAATATAGCTGTAAATATATTGTCGACCGACCAGTATGCCCGTATTGATAATGAAAGGCGCAACGGATATCGCGTTATGAGGGCTGATGCCGTGAAAGAGGTGAAACTTAAAGGAGTTGAAGCTGCCCTTATAGTGACCGAAACAAAAAACCTCCTTGAAAAAATAGCAAAGTTAGAGGATGATTATAATCTGCCTGAAGGTGCAAAAAGCCGTAAGGACGAACGGATAAAATATGGTTATTACTGGTCAGGAAATGTTAATCCGCAAAACGTGGACAAGCACCTTGAATATGCAAAAATGGCCGGATTCCGCCATATGGTAATATATTATCCTTCATTTCTTAAAGGACGCGGATACCGAAACCTTGGTGATTATGATTTTGATCTGGATAAATATCCTGAGGGCAAGGAAGATTTGAGAAACATGCTGACAAAAATTGAGGGACAGGGAATCTTGCCGGGAGTCCATTACCTGCATTCTCATATCGGAAGAGACAGCAGGCTCGTAACTCCTGTTCCTGACCACCGCCTTAATCTTTTAAGATACTATAATCTTGCAAAACCTCTGGGTAAAACTGATACCGAAATATATATCGAACAGAATCCTGAAGGCACGACAATGGCTGACGGTGCAAGGGTGCTGAGAATAGGTACCGAACTGATCTCTTACGAGGGATTTACTACTACCCCGCCCTATATGTTCACCGGATGTAAACGGGGTGTCGATAATACAATTGTAAATGCTCAGCCTGTCGGCTATATTTTCGGACTACTTGATGTGAGTGAGTTCGGAGCAACCAGTGTTTATATTGATCAGAATACAAACCTTCAGGACCAGATAGCAGAAATACTGGCAGATATCTATGATGCAGGTTTCAAATTCATCTACTTCGACGGGTCAGAGGGAGTTAACGACCCTTTCTGGTTTCATGTTGCATCAGCACAGTATAAAGTATTCAGGCGCCTTAACCCACAACCAGTCTTTGCCGAAGGGGCTGCAAAAACACATTTCAGCTGGCATATGCTTAGCGGCGGAAATGCTTTTGATATATTCAGACCTGAAGTACTAAAGGATGAGACCAGGAGACACCCTGCAGAAGAAGCGCCAAGAATGAAGGAAGATTTCACAAGAATCAATTTTGGCTGGTTGGGATATTGGGTACCATCAGAAAATACTGTCGGCACTCAGCCGGATATGCTGGAATTTGTTACCAGCAGGGCTGCTGCATGGGACTGCCCTGTATCAATACATGCTAATCTGACTACTTTTGATGCTCACCCGCGGACAGCAGATAATCTGGAAGTGTTGAGACGCTGGGAAGAGGTGAGAGTGCAAAACTGGCTGTCAGATGACCAGAAAAAAATGCTCCAGGATCTTCAGCAGGAACATATACTGCTGATAAATGAGCAAAATAATTTTGAGCTGGTGCCTTACGAACAGATCACTGAGGCAGCTGATGGCAGCAAAGAGATAAGAGCATTTATATTCGAAAGACAAAAAGAGCTGTATGTTACATACTGGCATATATCTGACAGCAAAAAACTGGTGCTGCCACTTAATCAGGCTGACATAAAGTTATATAAGAATATGGGACAGGAAGAAAAGCTGGCTGCCGGTCAGGGTAACTCAGTGACAGTACCCGTGGGAGACAGACTTTACCTGAAGGCTTCAAATGTGTCAAAAGAACAGCTCATAGATGCTTTTGCCAAAGCTGCAATTACTGATTAGATTTATAAATTCTTATTAAACACCAAAAAATGATTTTTAAAATGCAACGAATACTTTTATCGGTGACCTGCCTAATGCTTTCTTTGGCAGCATTACCACAAAATAACAAGGCGTATACAAATAACCCCGGGGGGGTTCACCAGCCAAAATACAGCCTTTTTTACGATAACCATACAATGCCTGCCTGTCCGGATGTTGGAGAAACATTTGATGTTGAAGAATATACAGACAGGATTAAAGATTGTGGTGTTGATTATCTCACATTCCATGCCCGCTGTAATTTGGGAATGGCATATTATGATACAAAAATAGGAATTAAACATCCCTCTTTGAAATATGACCTGTTCGGACAGCTTGCCGATGCATGTAAACGTAAAGAGATTGCTTTAACTGCATACCTGAACGGAGGCATCAGCAGTGCAGAGGGTTATGAGCATCGCGACTGGTTAAATATATATCCTGACGGAAGGGTATACCGGGAACCGAGATTAACTCCATGGGTAAGAACCATGTGCCCGAATACAGCTTACCGCGATCATTTAATTTCTATGGTCAGGGAAATTGCAAATAATTATCCTGTATCCGGGTTCTTTATCGATTGCATTAACGGCCTTCCATGTGTCTGCCCGGTATGTATCAATATGATGAAAGAACAGGGTATTGACTGGACAAAGGAGGAAGAAGTTGCCGGATTTGCAGCAGCCTCTTCTCTGAGACTGGCCGAAGACATTGCAAAGGCCGCAAAGGCTATTGACCCAAATTATATGTTGTACTTCAACGGTATTACTTATGCAAACCAGGCAAGGCTGGGAACGCATCTCGAGTGCGAACACCTTCCTACTGCACATGGCGGTTACGAAGTACTGCCCGTCCTTGCTGCTTATATGCGCACTCTTGGAGATATCCCCGTCCTGAATATGAACGGCCGTTTTTACAGATGGGGCGATTTTGGAGGCCTTCGTCCTGAAGCCGCAATAAAATCTGAACTTCTGTACGGACTGGCAAATGGAATGATACCAAATGTAGGCGGACATTTTCATCCCCGCGGTGACATTGAAACAGCGGTGTTCGACAGGCTGGAAAAAATATATAAAGAGCTGCAGACAATGGACTCATGGTATGATAATGCAAAAAACATAACAGAAATTGCTGTTGTCTATACCAAAGGAAATCAGTTTATCCGCAGAATGGCACGCAGCGACGGCCATCTGAAAGCCGTTGTAAGGATACTTTCTGAACTTAAACAGCAGTTTGATGTTGTAACAACACATTCTGACTGGAGTAAATATAAAGTTCTTGTCATCCCCGATGATGTAACATTTACCGATGAAGTTGCCAGACGGGTAAAAGCACATATTGCAGCCGGCAAAGCCGTAATTTCAAGCGGAAGCTCCGGCCTTAACATTGAAAAAACAAAATTTGCACTCGAGAAAGAGTGGGGATTGAAATATATTGGAGAAAATGACTATGACCCTGCTTACTTTTCGGTTAACAGTAATTACAATCCCGGACTTCCTGATATGCCCCTCTCCCTCTATGCGTCTGGCGTTGATATTGAAGCCCTGCCGGGTACAAAGGTGGAGGCAAACCTTGTTAAACCTTATTACAACCGGCACTGGGACGGTGAATATGCTTTTTACTATACACCGCCCGACAGGGTCACTGAGAAACCTGCCCTGACTGTTAACGGTAATGTAGCACATTTCAGTCATAGGATATTTACCGGGTACAACGACCAGGCTTCGGTAGAATTAAGGACTGTATTTGGAAATGTACTCAATAGCTTCCTGCCTGATCCTCTTATCAAAACGGAAAGATTCCCCTCTTTTGCAAGGACTTTTGTAACTGAACAACCAGGAAGAAGAATGGTACACCTGCTCTCATACGTACCCGAGCTGAGAGGCTCAAAGACCGAGATGATAGAAGAACCTATGGAGTTGCACAATGTTAAAATTTCGCTCCGCCATGATGGTAAAAATGTTAAAAGGGTCTATCTGGCTCCTGAACAGAAATCTTTGCCATTTAAGAAATCAGGAGATTATATCGAAGTGACTGTTCCGGTTTGCAATGGATATTCTCTCATTGTATTCAATGAATAAAATTTTCAATTTACCAATACCTTATGTTTTTTATAATTAATTGAATAACAATTTAATAAATTTTTAAAT
>CAZBWK010000164.1:0-1697 GCA_964495655.1 uncultured Prolixibacteraceae bacterium
TGCTCGCTGCTACAAGAGATTCCAGAATGGGGTTCCAGTTTGAACAGGATTATGTATATACACCCTACGCATTAAAAGAAAAACTGGGAGTATTGAGAGAAACATTGAACATACATATTCCATCAGCAAGAAAATCCTCATAATTTTAAAAATAATATTATAACTTAAAAATAATAATTATGAATACAACAACAATTCCAAAGGAAGAATTCCTGGATCGAATTAAAAAATTTCAGTCAAACATCAAAGCAGCCGGACTTGATGCATGTCTTGTCCATGCCACCGAATCTGACATGGCTCATGTAAGATATCTGAGTGAGTACTGGCCTACTTTTGAAACGGCTGCAGTATTTGTTCCTGCAGAGGGCGAGGCAGTATTGCTGGTAGGTCCCGAGAGTGGAAATTATGCCGCACACCGCAGTTTCTTCAAGAATATAGAAACTATGATTGAGTATCGCGAATCGGCAGAGCCTGATTACCCTGGTATGTCTTTTTTGACATACCCTGAGATAGTGGCTAAATATTTTCCGAAAACAGAGATTAAAAAACTTGGAGTCGTAGGATGGCAAATCACTCCCCTGCCGGTGTACATGTCGTTGCAAAAACATTTCCCGGGTGTGGAACTGGTAAGGGCTGATGATACTTTCTGGCCGCTCAGGTATGTAAAAAGTGAGAATGAGCTTAACAGCATGAGGAAGGCATATCAGATTTCTGAACTTGCAGTGGAAGCTATTCTTAATGAGATCAAGCCGGGAATGACTGAATTCCAGGTAATAGGTATTGCTCAGCGTGAGATCTATAAACATGGCGCCGAATACGAAGGACATTCGCTTTACTGCTTCTGTGGCCCTTCTACCAATAATGCAATTTCGAGGCCTACTCATAACAAAATTATTGAAAACGAAGTTATCCAGCTTAATATCGGAGCACGTGTTAACGGATATTCATCGAGTGTAGGGCTGCCATTCTCAATAGGCCCGTTGCCTGAACGCAAAAAACGACTGATTGAATTCGGATTGGAAGCTCATAATAAAACAATCGAACTTATGAGTGCCGGCAAACCGGCCGGAAGTGTCGTTAAAGAGTATGAAGATTGGGTTAAAGCTAAAGGTTTTGGTCAATATATGCTCTACGGCCCATGTCATTCAATTGGTATGATGGAAGTGGAAAAACCATGGATGGAATCAACATCCAAATATGATCTTCAGGAAAATATGACATTCCAGGTTGATACATTCTTCTATGAAAGTGACTTCGGACTTCGCTGGGAAAATGGTGTTATCATCAAAGAAGGCGGAGTTGAAAAACTATCATCCAAATTCATGAAAATAGTTGAGATTTAAAAAATAAATATAAAAAGAAAGAAATTTATTATGCGTTACGAATATATGTTCCCGGATCAAATCCGGAAGGCTATTGATAACAACACACCTGTTGCTTTAGCTCTTGGTGTTTTAGAATATCATGGAGAACACCTGTGCCCGGGTGTTGACACTCTTGTAGTTCAGGGTGCCTTGGAAATGCTTGAAAAAGAGATGGACCTTGTAGTCCTGCCTCCTTTTTTCTACGGAGCCGGCTCTTATGCAGTTGCAGGCCCGGAACGCAAGGGAGGAATGCACATTGATGCTGAAACATTAAACCTGTTTGCAAGGAAGCTGTTTTATAACCTGCTGCGAATTGGTTTCCGCAATGTGTGG
>CAZBWK010000164.1:1707-4444 GCA_964495655.1 uncultured Prolixibacteraceae bacterium
AAAGTGAAAACTTCGTCGCCGGAATGCCAACCGACCTGGCCTTCAAACTGGCAGCCAGACAGGAAATTTTTGCATTCATCGAAAATGAAAAAGGCGACGGCTGGTGGGGAGAAGACCCTGCATCTGCCAACTATTATGCTGAACATGAAGCAGGAACAGATCCTTTCAACTGGATAAAGGTAGAACCGTTTATGAGCGCTGCAGCTCAGAGTCAGTGGCCTATTGACCATGCAGGAGAACAGGAAACTTCACTGATGATGGCATTTGCACCTGAAGGTGTAGACATGAACCGGTTTGACGGTAAACAGTGGTATGCTAAAGAGGCTACCAAGGCAAATATGGATTATGCTAATAAAGCTAAGACATTCATCCTGGAGGACCTCAAAAGCAGAATGGGCAAATAAGGATATGATGACAGGCAGAGAATTAATAGATTTATTATCAAAATCGTATCGCCGCTCGCATCTGACAGGCACTTCTGAAAACGGAGTTATTGCAGCACTCGACATGGAGGGAAGGCTTTTTACCGTTGTTAATAATAAGGTAATTAACAGGGTTGTACCCTCAGCAATAATTAACCGTTCAAACAAAAATGCCTATCAAAATCCGGGCGGTGATACTCTCTGGCCTGCTCCTGAAGGTACTTCTCTGGGATATGAATACACAACAGGCACCTGGCGCGTTCCTCCTTCTATTACCGGAGCAGTCTGGGAAGTGGTGGAAAATGGCCCGGACAGGTCTGTTATACGGGCAGAGATCGATCTGGTGAATAACCTTCAGGCAGGCATTCCTTGCGAATTTGAACGTATTATTGAAATCAGTGCTGTTGACAACGGACTGATCCAGACTGTGACTGAGATAATACGATATGTTGGCTCTAAAAAACTGCAACAGGGAACATTTCTTCTTGCACCATGGTCTCTTTGTCAATTCGACTCCGGCGAAATGGGAAAAGTAACAATGCCACCTCCTGCAAATGAGGATATCTGGGATTATTATGAGCCCAGCGAAGCTCAAAGATGGCTGCAAAATGACCTGTATGTTGTTAATACAAAAACTGATAAAAGATTCCAGCTGGGATTAAGTCAAAATATCCCGTGGATCGAGTATTCCATGGAAGGACAATACCGGGTAAAACGCTATACAGAAGAGTTACCTGCCGGACAAAATTATATTGACATCGCTGATGCCCCGCCGGATCAATCACCATCCGATAAGGGCGTAAAATTAAGTGTCTATTGCGACCCTTCCGGTTTCATGGAAATAGAAGCTTGCGGAGGCTCTGCAAAAGAGTTGGAGCCGGGAACAGAACTGCGTGCAAAAATTATAACTGAATATCATGCATGGTGACTGTATGCCAGCTGTTTTTTTCACTGTTAATTATGTAATAAAAATTCTTTAACTATTTATGCTATTATGAATACCAAAAACAAAAATATTCTTGTCCCTATGTTATTAATAGGAGCAATGTACGGAGTGCTGGGCTTTTCCCTCGGTATCAATGCCTTCTTTATTCCTTTCGTTCAGGAGGCATTTCAAATATCCACATCCATGTCATACCTGGTTATGACAGCTACCTTTTCAGCATTCCTTGTTTTCGGGGCTGTGTCCGGAGGGATATTGAAAAAAGCCGGATATAAAGGAGGCATGATCATTGCTTTTGTCCTGATGGCACTGGGATTTTTCCTCATCACCCCGGCGGCCAAATCGATCAGTTTTCCCATGTTACTGCTTGCGTTGTTCATAAGCGGTTTGGGCCAGGCACTTCTGACAGGCGCTGTTAATACCTACATTTCTATTATTGGCCCTCCCGAAAGCGCTGCACAGAGAATTGCACTCATGGGCATAAGCAACAAAACATTCTATGCAATTGCATCTCTAATGCTTGCTCTGTTCATGGACCTTACAAATGTAAGGATCGAGGATACCATTTTACCTTTTTACATAATAACCGGGATACTTCTGGTGATGGGATTCCTGTACTACTTTGCCCCGCTGCCTGATATTAAGGTGGCAGGAGAAGATGAAAATGAAATTATGGAAGAGGCTGAAACAACAGTCTATTCAAAAGGAAAGACCAGCATATTCCAGTTTCCACACTTGATCCTCGGAGTGGTTGCAATATTTTTTGTTATTGGAGTTGAACATCTTACCCTCGGGTCTATAAACGATTATGCGACTATCCTTAAATTACCCTCGCCTGAAAATTATGTCTGGCTGGTATCTATTGCAATGATCATAGGCTACCTGATGGGTGTGATATTCATTCCAAAATATGTAAGTCAGCATCAGGCGTTGCTAATTTCCACTATTACAGGTATATTAATTACCCTGGCAATCGTCGTAGTGCCAATTAATATTTCTATCTACCTGGTAGGACTGCTTGGCTTTGCAAATGCCATGTTGTGGCCTGCGGTATGGCCTATAGCCATTGCTGACCTTGGAAAATTCACAAAAGTGGGATCTTCCCTTCTGGTTACAGGTATAATAGGAGGGGCATTCCTTCCGCTTGTATTCGGATTTGTGGCAGAAAGAACATCATACCAGACTGCATACCTGGTTTATCTGCCTGCTTATGCTTATATTATCTATTATGCCCTGTCAGGCAGCAAAATAAGGACTATAAAAAAATAAATTTTAAACAGATGAAACGAACATGAAAATTTTAATTCTTAAATTTTCACAAAAAAGAATGATTAAAATTTTCTTGTGAGAGTGAGGAACGAACGGTTCCATA
>CAZBWK010000165.1:0-4392 GCA_964495655.1 uncultured Prolixibacteraceae bacterium
TTAGTAATTTAATAATTTGACTCTCATTAATTAAAAAAGTTTAATCATTTTAAAAATCAGTCTGTATTGAGCAAATAATCCTCAATCTTTTTAACTGCATGATGAAATGATGCTTTAAGTGCACCCACTGAAGTATTCAAAATTTTTGACATATCTTCATATTTTATCTCATCAAAATATTTCATATTAAAGACTATTCTTTGTTTTTCTGGAAGATTCAATATTGCCTTTTGCAATTTCATCTGTATTTCATCACCTTCAAAGTAGGGATCGGTTTTTAAACTTTGTATTAAATGATCTGAGGTGTCCTGAAGAGAAATCAGACTTTTTCTCTTTTTTGAATTTAGAAATGTTATTGCTTCGTTTGTGGCAATCCTGTATAACCATGTATATATAGCAGACTCCTCTCTGAAATTGTCAATGTTATTCCATACTTTCAGGAAAGTATTCTGGAGAACATCATCTGTATCTTCATGGTTTATGACAATTTTGCGGATATGGTAATAAAGACGTTCCTGATAAAGCTTTACCAGCTTATTAAAAGCAAGTTCCTTATTATTTTTCAGGTCTTTCGCCAGATTGCTGTATTCCATTCCTGATTTCCCTCCGGGAAAATTGTTAAAACCTTATTGTTTTATATCTTTTGGCAAATGTACAAATTGCAGTTATAATATTTTGATCTACTTAGATGTTTTCGGGCGACATTAGTTTAAAATGATTTTTTTGGGAAAGTAAAACGCGATCAATGCTTAATAAGGCAGGAAACAATTAACTTTGTAACGAAAAAAATATTTATAATGGCCCTGAAATGTGGTATTGTAGGATTGCCTAATGTTGGTAAATCCACACTTTTTAACTGTTTGTCAAGTGCAAAAGCTCAGTCTGCAAATTTTCCATTCTGTACTATCGAACCTAATATCGGAGTTATAACTGTGCCTGATGAAAGACTCATTAAGCTGGCAGAAATAGATAAACCTAAAAAGGTAATACCTACTACTATTGAGATTCTGGACATAGCCGGACTGGTAAAAGGCGCCAGCCGGGGGGAGGGTTTAGGTAACCAGTTTCTTTCAAATATAAGGGAAACTGATGCGATAATCCATGTGGTACGTTGTTTCGATAACGATAATGTTACTCATGTCGACGGATCTGTAAATCCTGTAAGGGATAAGGAGATAATAGATGCAGAATTACAGTTAAAAGACCTGGAGACAATTGACAACCGGTTAGAAAAACTTGTGAAACAGGCTAAGCATGACCATGATCCGAAAATCAAAAAGATGTACGACCTGGCTCTTCGCTATAAAGGAGTTCTTGAACGTGGCAGATCAGCCAGGACAGTTAAGCTGAGTGAGGAGGAAATGAAAATTGCCAGGGATTTTTTCCTGCTTACCAATAAGCCTGTATTATATATCTGCAATGTGGATGAATCTTCTGCAAAAACAGGGAACAGGTATGTCGAAGACTTAAAAGCTGCAACAAAGGAGGAGGATAGTGAACTTCTTATAATTGCAGCAGCAACAGAGGCAGATATCGCCGAACTTGAAACTTATGAAGATAAAAGAATGTTCCTGGATGAACTGGGACTGGATGAGCCCGGAGTAAATAAACTGATACACTCAGCCTACCACCTTTTGAGACTGCAAACATTTTTTACCACAGGACCTGATGAAAGCCGGGCCTGGACTTTTGTGGAAGGAACAAAAGCTTCTAAGGCAGCTGGAATAATCCATACTGACTTCGAACGTGGATTTATCCGTGCAGAAGTTATCAAATATGATGACTATGTAAAACTTGCTTCAGAACATGCCTGTCGCGATGCCGGGAAAATTGCAATTGAAGGTAAGGAATATGTTGTGCAGGATGGTGATATTATGCACTTCAGGTTCAATGTGTAAAAACAGCCCCCCTGTTATTGCGGGCGGGCTGCGTCAGTCATATCTTTGATAATTCCGTTTTTATCTACTTTTATTTGCACATCCTTTGCAATTTCAAGGATAACAGTTGTCTCTTTAATCTCAATTATACGGCCATAAATGCCACCGGTGGTAACAACTTTGTCGCCCTTTGCAAGGCTCTCGCGAAATTTTCTTATCTCTTTCTGCCTTTTCATTTGAGGACGAATCATAAAAAAGTAGAAGATTACAATGATAAGTAATAATGGTAAAAAGCTCATCATCGGATTTGCATCCTGTCCTTCAGGTTGCATCATTAATAAATTATTTATCATTTTGATTGAATTTAATATAAACTGCATATAATTATTTCACCCGGTAAAATTAATTAATTGTTTTTGTTTTATTCATACGATTAAAATTAATTGTTTTCAAAGGTATCATATGGAACTCGCATTTTTAATCATCACCTTGGGTGTAAATATTTTACATGCTCGTTTCATACTTATTGATAAATCAGGAAATAAAGCAGATAAATTATGTTTCTCCTATAAGTCCCCGGCCTGATTTAACTATCGAACCCTTGATTTTCAAATCTTTTAATGTTTTGTCAAGAATACCGTTTATAAAATTTCTGCTTTTATCGGTACTATAGTATTTTGATAGTTCAATGTATTCATTAAGAGATACTTTTGTAGGAATGGAAGGGAAATATAAAAATTCTGATATTGCAAGCTGCATAATTAAAATATCCATAAATGCAATCCTGTCCAGATCCCAGTTCCGGGAGTGTTCTTTAATAAGATCCCGGATCTCTTTATGGTTAATTATAGATTTTCTTAACAGCTCTTTTGCAAAGTTTTTATCATCCATATCTTTGAAAATGGGGAGCAGTGCGTGATTCATATCTGAACGCTCATTAAAACTTTTGAGAGTTTTGGAAATCATCGATATTACATATTCAACATCATCATTCCAGTATATGCTCTGTTCTTCAAGTACTTCATAGAGATCCTCAGTTACCAGGATGACTTTAGTGAATACTTTTTCTATGAATTTTTTGTCTTCTTTATAAGAGTAGTTATTATCAGCTATGTATTCATTGTAAAAATCAGACTCTGTTAAAAACAGGTACAGGTCTTTGATCAAAGCAGGGTGGTTTACCCAGTTTAATTTCTTTTGCTTCAAAAATGTATTTAAATGCCTGTTTTCACGCAATTGCAAAATTACCGGGTTGCTGATAAATTTTGTATTCGGGTTAAGGTCCTCTGCAGTGGGCTGATGTTTGTTTTTTCTGATCTCAATGCGCCGTTCTGCATAATCGGCAATCTCAATGATTAAGACAAATAAAAGGTGGTAAAGTTCGTAAGTTTTATTTATGCAAAAAAACAACTCATTTTCTGCTTTACTCAGCGAACTTTCAGCGGAAGAATAGTAGGCATACAATATCTGCAATACCTTGGTACGGATAATCCTTCGATTAATCATATACTAAAATGAACTTCTTATTTATGGCCGTAAAAATACTATTTTTTTGTAAACCATGAGGGATTATTTGATTTTTATAAAGAGTACTTGATTTTTCAAGAGAATTGTGTGTGCCGGCTTAATCAAAACATTCTGACAATTAACAGTTGCCAATAGTTTTAAAAATATGGTCAGGCTTGATCATTAATTGATAAACACTTATAAACCTCTGCTAATGAGTCGCTGTTTTCAGAGAGCACAAAAAGGTTATCATTCGCTTCAATGATAGTTGAACCGTTTGGAGTTACATATTTATTATCTCTGAATATAAAAGCGATGAGAGTTGTTTTTGGCATTCCCAGTTGAAAAATCTGTTTTCCGACCACAGGATTCCCTTCTTCAATTATTATTTCTGTAAGTAAGGATTTAATACTATCTGATAAAACCATGTCAATTCTGGTACGCTTTTTCAGTTCTTCAGGCAATGTTAATTTCAGCCATTTTGCCACTAAAGGCAGTGACGTGCCCTGGATCAGCACAGATGTAAGGGATACAAAAAAGACTATGTGAAAAATAATACCGGCCTTTTCAGCTCCTGCCAGAAGCGGATAAGTTGCAAATACTATCGGGACAGCTCCTCTGAGGCCTACCCAGGAAAGAAAAACCCTGGTTTTGAATTTAAGTTTAAAAGGAAGAAGGCTTATAAATACACTTAAGGGCCTGGCTATGACCATAATAAATAGTGATATCAGCAAACCTATTCCAATGTAAGGAACTATTTGACTTGGATATACAAGCAGTCCAAGTGTTAAAAATAAAATTATCTGCATTAACCATGCAAAACTGTCAAAAGATTTAAGAATTTTCTTTTTATGTATAAGTTCCTGGTTCCCTAAAAATACAGCACATATATAGACTGCCAGGAATCCGTTACCACCAATAAAATCAGTAAATGAAAAGGTGAAAAACATAATTGCAATAACCAGCACAATATAGAGGCCTTCATAGTCAAATTTTATTTTATTTATAA
>CAZBWK010000166.1:0-3971 GCA_964495655.1 uncultured Prolixibacteraceae bacterium
AGCGCCGACGGAAAGATGGCAAGTAGAGTGAAAGGCGCAGCAAAGGCGAGCCCGAAAAAAAACATCCCTGTAAGCGGCCTGGTCCCGCCATCCTGAACTGCCTCAATAATTAATGCCCCGATAAAAGGACCTGTGCATGAAAAAGAGACAATAACAGTGGTCAGCGCCATAAAAAATGCACCTGTCAGTCCTCCTTTCTCCGCTTTTGAGTCTGTTTTATTAACCAGGCTTCCCGGTAAAATGATCTCAAATGCTCCAAAGAAGGAGATTGCAAATATAAAAAACAGAATAAAAAACAGCAGGTTGGGTATCCAGTGGGTACTTAAAAAATTACCGGCATCAGGTCCGAACACACCAAAAGAAAAGAGGCCTCCGAGTAATGTAAATATAACGACTATGGAGAATCCGAAAAACAATCCGTTACGTACAGCGCTGCCCCTGTTCTCACTGCCCCTCATAAAAAAGGATACGGTCATCGGTATCATCGGGAAAACACAGGGCGTCAAGATAGCAGCAAATCCTGCCAGTGCAGAGATCAGGATGAAAAGCCATAACGACTGACCTGTAGCTGAACCGCGGCTGACAGTACCGGTATCTGTGTTCACTGTTGATCCCAAAGATTCAGTTACAACCTCCGCACCCCCAAACTGATAAGAGAAATCAAATTCATTCGGGGGAAGACATACCTCATCATCACATGCCATAAATACTACATAACCATTCAGGTCGGCCGGACCTTCAGAAATTAACCTGATCCTTTGGGTTAAAACTGCCTCATCAATAAAATATCTCAAATCCATTTGAAAGGCATTGTCAAATTTTTCGACAGGGGCGGGCCGCCTTTCTAACGGTGAGACAAATTCAAACAAGGAGGAGTCGGCAAAGACCACCTGAGTAGGCAAAGGGCCACCCTCAGGCAGGTATGTGTCGTACAAATGCCAGCCATCTTCAATTTCTGCAGTGAATATTAACTCAACTTCGTTGCCCTCCTGTTTAGCATCGAACGACCACCTTACGGGCTCAATTATCTGAGCGCCTGAGAAAATAGAAAACAGCAGGATAACTGATAAAATAACTGAATGCTTCATATTTAATCATTATATATATCAAAACATAGTACCAACGTCTAAATAAATGCAAAAATGCATATATTTAAATACAACAGAGAAATTTTTATAATGTTTAACTATAAAATTATCTCTTCCATATTTTCATCAAAAAAATGATATTCAAGTAAAGAAAATGAACTATTGGATTCTATGCTGACCCATCTGAAATATTTAAAAATCCATTTTTTCCTGATACTTCTCACTCCTTTAGTCAGATATGCATGGATATATGGATGAACAGCCATATATAACCGTTTCTTGTTAAGATCTTTAAATATATAATGAACTTTATTCTCAAGGTCGTCTGCAAACAGTATGGTTGGCATTATTTTACCAAGGCCTTTACAGGTGGGACAGGTTTCTGCAGTTTCAATTATCTCTTCAGGCCTCACCCGTTGCCTTGTTATCTGCATCAGGCAAAATTTACTTAAAGGCAGAATATTATGCTTGGTCCTGTCACCGGCCATGACCTCCTTCATATATTCATATACCTTTAACCTGTTATTCTGGACATGCATATCGATAAAATCGATCACTATGATTCCACCCATATCCCTGAGCCGGAGCTGTCTGGCAATTTCTTCACAGGCGGCAAGGTTCACATCCAGGGCATTTGTCTCCTGGTCGACACCTGACTTGGCCCTGTTGCCGCTGTTTACATCGATAACATGAAATGCTTCAGTATGTTCTACGATAAGGTATGCCCCGTTCCTGAATGATACTGTTTTACCGAACGAAGCTTTTATCTGTTTTTCAATGCCGTAATGCTCAAAAATAGGACGATGTCCTTTATAGAGCTTAACTGTCTTTTTATTAGCTGACTCTATACTTTCGATATATTCAGCAATCTCATTGCAAACAGACTGGTCATTGACAATGATGCTGTTAAAGTTCGGATTATATATATCACGAAGAAGGGCTGTCGTGCGGTCTATTTCTCCAATGATCAGAGATGGAGCTGAAGCACGTTTCAACTTATGGAAGGTTGTCTCCCACTTATCAATTAAACGTCTTAATTCCTGATCGAGGTCGGCTACTTTTTTACCCTCTCCCGCTGTCCTTACAATAACTCCGTAATTATGCGGTTTAATACTCTGGATCAACTTTTTAAGACGATTCTTTTCTTCGTTTGATTTAATTTTCTGAGAGACAGAAACTTTATCGCTGAAAGGTATCAGAACGATATACCTGCCTGCTATGGAGATCTCGGATGTTAACCTTGGCCCTTTGGTGGAAATAGGTTCTTTTGCCACCTGTACCAGAATATTCTGACCTGCTTTCAGGACATCAGTTATCCGGCCATCTTTTTTTATATCAGGGTCGGTATGGATCCTGGAAAAAGTTGGAATTTTACTTTTCCTTGAAGAAACAACACGCAGAAATTTATTCAGGGTTGAAAATTGCGGCCCCATATCAAGATAATGCAAAAAAGCGTCTTTTTCATAACCAACGTCAATAAAAGCTGCATTCAAACTGGGCATTATCTTTTTTACCCTGCCCAGGTAAATATCCCCGACAGCAAATTTTGCGCCGCTCTTTTCCCTGGTTAACTCAACAAGTTTCTTATTTTCCTGTAATGCTATGACTATTTCGGAAGGAGTGACATCAATAATTAAATCACTACTCACAACCTAAATATTAATACTGTTAACTAATTAAACCAAAAAATCATAACATATTAAACCTAAAGCACTTGCGGTTTGCCTTAGGTTTAATATGTTCAACAAACTTTTAAAAATCTATTTTTTCTTTTTATGCCGGTTCTTACGTAATCTTTTTTTACGTTTATGAGTGGCCATTTTATGTCTTTTTCTTTTTTTTCCGCTTGGCATAATATACTACTTAACATTATTTTTAACTAACGACACAAAAGTTTTAGCCGGTTTGAAAGAAGGAATATAATGTGCCGGAATTATAATGGTAGTATTTTTTGAAATATTTCTTGCCGTCTTTTCAGCTCTTTTCTTTACAACAAAACTTCCAAATCCCCGGAGGTAAACATTATCTCCATTTTCAAGAGATTCCTTGATTGTACTCATAAATGCTTCGACTGTTTTTTGAACAGTTACCTTTTCAATTCCTGTGTTTTTTGAAATTTCATTTACAATATCTGCTTTTGTCATGTCTTTAAATTATTTAGTTTTCAATAAATTAATCTATTATTCTGGTGTGCAAAAATATAAATATTTTATATATCGGAAAGCTTTTTAAATAAATTATTTTATATTTTAATTTAAGATAGTTAACAAGTTAGCTTTTTTAATATAATTTTTACCCTGCAAAACCCCTCTGTTAAATTTAAAAATTGTATTTTTAAATCGTTAACCTATAATTAAATAAATATGTCTATTAACAAAGTAATTTTAGTTGGAAATGTGGGTAAAGACCCCGAGATCAGACACCTTGATTCAGGCGTGGCAGTTGCAAATTTACCTTTGGCAACCTCAGAATCATACACAGCAAAGAACGGAGATAAAGTGACCTCTACCGAATGGCATAATATAGTCTTGTGGAGAGGACTTGCCGAAGTGGCTGAAAAGTATGTTACTAAAGGACGGCAGCTTTATATTGAAGGCAAGATAAAGACCCGTTCTTATGACGATAAAGACGGGAATAAAAGATACATCACAGAGATAGTGGCTGATGTAATGCAAATGCTTGGCACCCGGAGTGATAACCAAAATAACAGCAGATCGGAATCTCAATACGGAGGAAATCGTCAGGAACCGGATGGCTTTCCTGAAGCAGGTGAACCTGACTCAGAAAACCAGGGTGACGATGATCTTCCCTTCTGAGAAAAGAGCCCCTTCGCTGGGGCTTTTTTTTGCCTGCTTTTTTTGGCTACAGAAAAAAGCAGGTGGG
>CAZBWK010000167.1:0-3739 GCA_964495655.1 uncultured Prolixibacteraceae bacterium
CCCGGCGTGCCACTTCGTCGGTGAAAGGGATATCATCAGGTATGATCAGTACCTTATATTTGCTCCAGTCGGAGTGACTGTTTACCACATCAAATTGTTGTTTCAGTTCATCGAGGATCCTGACAGTTGCCGGCAGATGATCATCGCTCATTGATTGTTTAAGGATATTCTCATCGCCTTTTGAATATAAAACAGCTATATCGGTTATATTTTTTGCATTCTCAAACCAGGGTTCCATAGTCTGGAGCTCTTTATATATATTTTCAATCCTGTCAAGGACAGCGCTTTCGAGGTCGCCGCGCGGATGAAAATGGCCGCCCACGTTAGGCCTCATCCCGTTTGCAAGTCCGTAGAGAAGTTCCGACCTGATAGCAGCCTCGGGCCTTAATCCTCCAAAATCACCCCAGTCATAAAATCTTCCTGTCATGTAAGTAACAGGCATGTCGCCCAGGGTCCTGGCGTATCTTGAAAGAACGGGAAGAACTTCATATCCTCCGGGATTAGTGGGCAGGTGGACACACTCCAGATGAGTACTCAGCCCTATCTGGTTTTCGAAAGAAACACCTTTAAAGACAAGAAGGTAATCGGGATTGATCTTATTAGTAACTTTTGCTATATCCTTAGCCAGTCTCAGGGCCGAAAACTCAGAGAATTTCTCCACCTCACGAATATCGTTAAAGTCAATACCCTTTTCTTTCATCTCTTTAACACAAACCGGACATACGCAATTAAACTCCTGCAGTCCGTCAAAAAAGAATCCTGCAACAGGATAGCTTTCTGCGATCTCTTTAACCATTGCTATAACCCGGTCCCTGTAGGGGGTATTATAGCACATGGTCCTTACATAAGGAGTAAAAGGTGGATCCCTGTACTCTCTCCCGTCAACAGACAAGGTTGTCCAGTCGCGATGTTCGAGCCCTTCTGCGCTGCTAATGCCACAATGGATATAAGCCATCAGTGCGATCTCCTTTCTTTTGCAGGCATCAGCAAGGCTGCCAAAAAGATCATATTTAAGCGAGGGATGCTTTATTCCGGTTTTTGTGTCATAGTAAGCCATACCCTGGTTACAGCGGGCATGGAAGGTAAGGTAATCTACTCCGCATTTTTTAATTCTGTCGGTGAATAGGTCTGCATCGAATGTTTCTCCTACGTCAGGACAAGCCCTCATTGTGTGATTGTCATAAAACAGACAATATTTTGGCTGGTGCATTTTTAGTAATTGTTTGTTCATTGTTTGTGAATTGGAAACTAACGACAAAACTGTCAATAGTATTATTATTTCAAATTGTTTCATATAATCGTTTATTATAACCTGGATATATTTTAACCATACTTTTGTATCCCTATTTTTTTAATCTGCATGTTAGTTTCGTCATATTTTAACGTCGTCTGAAACCAGGGTGTTAGTTTCTAAAATGTAAAATCATACACCCTGCAAACCTAATTTATTTTTTGAATTCGTCAAAAAGAAATAACTGGTTTAATAATCAGGGCAGGGATACTTACCAGTGCATCAACAAAAAAGCAGCAACAATATAGAAATGACATTAGTTTTTGTTACTGCTTTTTGTTTAAGATATTTATCTGTTATCAATAGATAATATAAAATATACAGATCATTTCCTCTGTTCGTAACCATTTTAATGTTCAAATACAATTAGAGAATGTCCTTTAGATTCAGGAACGGTTACCTCTATATAATCATTATTGGTCTTATATCTTAGTGGTTTCATGTCTGGCGCAAAATATACTTTTTTAGGTGTTTTACCATCGGTACGGAGCGATATTTTAATGTTATTCAGGATAACAGGTTCTTCTATCATTTCTGCAACTGCGCCTCTTTTTTCCGGAACATAAGAGAGTACATGTATCATTCTTCTTCCTGGTTGTTCAGTTACATACACTCTTGCAAAAGAAGGCAGGTTTTCATACTTGAAAAGAGGTTCGGGCAGTAGCTCCTGCAGTACATTTCTGAAAACATTTCTCAGTTCGACATGCGCCTGGGCGTAGTAGCCTGCAAAAATCCTGTGGCTGAAATGCGCAACATTGCCGTTAACGGTAAGTGCCGGGAATTCTGTTACTTTGTCGGGTGGACAATACTCATAAGCGTATTCGCCGTCCCAGATATTATTATAATATGGTTTTACCAGGTTTGCTTCGACACGCGTGCCGGTCAAAGGCCTGACATTGACACCTGTTGAAAATAGCTGGATTGGCATATCCGGAAGGTCTTTGTTAAAGTTGCTGCCGGCAGTAAAGAAAGCAGGATTAAAATCATTCTCGGCAAGATATTTTACACCCCATTCTTTTTCCAGAACAAATTCAGTTCCCCGGGGATCAAGTCCCGAGCTTCCTGAAGAAATTACAGCTTTTCCTGCATCAATATGAGCTTTAACACGCTTTGTAAATTCGTCATCGAAAGGCACATCATCAGGGATTACCAGTACTTTATATTTACTCCAGTCTGAAGTTATCGATGCAACATCGAATTGTTGTTTTAGTTCTCCCAGCATTCGAACAGCAGCATTCAGTTTTCTGTCACCCCTTACATTTTCACCTTTAAAAACGACAGCTATATCAGCTAAGTTTTTTGCTTCGCTGAACCATGGTTCCATGGTTTGAAGTTCATTATATACTTTGCCAACCCTGTCGAGCACTGGATCAAAGGGCCCATGTCTCGGATGGAAATGGCCTCCCACATTAGGCCTCATTCCGTTAGCAAGGCCGCTAAGAAGTTCTGCTTTGAGGGCGGTTTCTGTTCGCAGTCCTCCAAAATGGCGCCAGTTGTTAAAGCGGGTGTTCATGAGCAGTACCGGCATATCACCCAGGGTTCTCATGTATGACATAAAAACAGGAAAGGCATCATATCCCTGTGAAGTCGGGATATATTCAAGTTCCAGATAAGCACCGAATTCAACCTGGTCCTTATAAGATATCCCGTTAAAATAGAGAAGGAAATCCGGATTAATTGCCCTGGCCGCTTTTGCTATATCTTTGGCAAAACTCAAAGAGGAGAGCCTTGCAAATTCACGTATATCTTCAATATTATTTACATCCATGTTTTTTTCTTTCATGCCCTTAACGCAGGCAGGGCAGACACAAGGACGCGCATTCACACCATCTATAAAGAATCCGGCAACAGGGTAATTCTCTGCTACTTCCTCAATTAGTGAGATTGTATGGTCGCGGTACGGTGTGTTAAAACACATATTCCGTACCCAGGCAGTTACCCGGGGTTCGCGATAAACCCTTCCGTCAGGCTCAATTATCAGCCAGTCGCGGTTTCTTAGCCCTTCTTCATGACTAAGTCCACCGTTCATATATGCAGTCAGAGCTATACCTTTTCTTTTGCAGGCATCGGCAATTTTACCGAAAAGATCATATTCAAGCGAAGGGTATTTAATGCCAATTTTTGTATCGAAGAAAGTCATGCCCTGATTACTTCTGGCATGAACAGTCAGGTAATCAACCCCTGCTTTTACAAGCCTGTCGGTAAAATCCTCAACGTCGAAATCTTTACCTACATCCGGATTTGGAGGCATTATATGGTTGTCATAAAACAGCGCATACTTAGGTGAGTGCTTTTCCTTTGTCTTCTCTTTATCATCCTTATTTATTTGTGAGGATGTGAGGAATGGTAAAACCAATAAGATAATTGTCAGAAGATTAATTTTCATATGATTTAAATTTATTAAATTGTTTTTCAATTAATTATTCTCAAATACAATAAGTGAATAGC
>CAZBWK010000168.1:0-3707 GCA_964495655.1 uncultured Prolixibacteraceae bacterium
CATATATAATACATTACCGGCATCTATACCTGTTTTTAAAAGGAAATCTGACAAACAAGCTTTTTTGTCAGCTGCACCATCATAGTAATGAGTCACTCCGAGCCTCCGGTAACGTAGTTTTACCCGCTGCTGCGACCCACCTGTAATGACAGCAACGGGATACCCCATGTCAACAGCATTTTTTATGGCAAATCCATCCTTAAAATTAGCTGTCCTCACCGGATCGCCATTCTTGTCGAGCGATGATATCTCTTTCGACAATACCCCGTCAACATCAAAAATGAATGCTTTTACATTTTTAAAATCATTCATTACACCTTCATCCTCATGACTATTGTGATATAAAAAGATCTGCCGCGACAATGAGTAATATAAATCCTGCAGTTCAGGAAAGTCCCTCAGTGATTCTGTATGCCTGTTTATAATTTTCCTGTCAAATCTTACAGCAGGACCGGTCTGGGCCTGTTCAGGATAAAGCCTCTGCACCTTAAGGGCTGTTTCGAGGATGAGAGGCCTGAGCGCTTCAAAAGATAAATTCCTGGATTTTAAAATATCCGAGGCTGCGGTATAGAAATAGTTAACAAAATTACAGGCGAAGACTGCAGCGATATGAAGAAAAAGCCGTTTTTCTGAATTCAGTACAGATACGTTCCCTGAAATATTCTCTCCTATTTCGATTAACAGCTTCTCGGTATTTTTGGATTTAGCTTCGACAAAACAGGGGATATTGCTAAAATTGACTTCATGGTTCTTTGAAAAAGTTTGCAGCGGATAAAAAACACCTGTGTTTTCAGCAAACTTGCCGAGCGCCGAAAGTGGCATACTGCCTGAACAATGAACTAACAGGCTGTCGCCAAACTCCGGATACTGCAAAACTTCTTCAAAAGCATCATCCTTTAGGGCAACAAAATAGATATCAGCATTTTCCATTATACCTTCGGGGGCAGTAGTATACTGTGCATCCACCTTCCCTGCTAATTCTTCGGCTGACCTTTCAGTCCTGCTATAAACCTGTACAATTTTATAACCTTTGCTCTTAAGTGCAATTGCCAGATGGGTGGCAAGGTTCCCCGCCCCGATAAAAACAATGTTACAGCTCATCCGTTAGATGTTAAAAGGTCAAATTTAGTGAGCTGAACTTAAATTACCAACTAATTATATACCTATTGTCTTTAGGTCTTAGACTGTCTATATTAAGCCGTAAAAAAATTAATTCAATGTAAGCGTACGGATGTATTGCTCAGCGGAATTACTTATTATTTGCTTTTACCAGTCTGTTATTAACTGCTTCCCAGTTAACTACATTCCAGAAATTATCCACATACTCTGCTCTCCTGTTCTGATATTTAAGATAATATGCATGTTCCCAGACATCTAAAGCTAACAACGGGACTCCTTTGGTTATCCCTGATACATTCATCAGAGGATTATCCTGATTAGCCGTAGAAGTAATAAAAAGCTTTCCGTCGCTGTTTAGTGCCAGCCAGGTCCAGCCGCTGCCAAAATGTGTTTTGGCGCCGGAGTTGAATTGTTCCCTGAAGTTGTCGAACGAATTAAAATCTCTTTCAATAGCCTTCTTTAAAAGCGCTGGCATCTCTTTGGGGGAAGGGGTCATATTTTCCCAGAATAATACATGATTATAAAATCCGCCGCCATTATTGCGAACTGAAACAGGATATTTGTTAATATTTTCAAAAATCCTCTCCATCGGAGTTTCTGTCAACTCTGTCCCTTCAGCTGCCGCTAAAAAATTATTGAAATAACCCTGATGATGTTTTGTGTAATGTAGTTCCATTGTCAGGGCATCTATATAGGGTTCAAGGGCATTGAACCCGTATCCCAATTCAGGAAACTTATGTCCCTCAAATTTTTCAGGCGCGGGTGAGCACGAAGCTATAGTTCCCATGATCGGGACAGTCAATGCAGCAGTGCCTGCGATTGTTATAAACTTTCTTCTTTCCATATTGATACTTTTGAGTTATATTCTATTAACTCATACAACAATAAAGAAAAAAAATAGTTCATCTTAGTTTCAGATAATCAATACCATCGGTAATCAGAAAGAGGCAATAGAAAAAAACAAAAAATGAACTTCCCATATGTGTCTCCAGATTCGAATCAGAAAAATTTGCAAAAAATATTGCAATCAGAAAAATTAAAAAATAAATATCCTTATATCTTTTTGTTTTTATTACGGGAAAAACTATAAAAAACAGAATAAGTATCAATCCTGTGATCCCAAACTTCACAAAATAGTTTAAATATTGGTTATGTGCAGAAGAGTAATACTTTTCAGCCAGTTTAGAACCATTTTCATGATATGCTTTTTTAAACTCATCTTTCCAGTTGCCGGTGCCCACACCAAACCAAAAATGTTTTTTAATTATTGTAAAAGCAGCTTTGAAAAATTCTATCCGCTGCGATAATGACTGCTCATTTGCATATCCGGTTTTAGAATAGACGTAATACTCCCAGACAGTCTCATAAATCCTGGGATACAACGAAAATTTCTTATCCTTGAAAATCACATTGGCAATTCCGTTTTCAACACTCCGTACATCTTCATCAGTAAGAGCTGCCACTCCCTCCGCATCCTTTCGCAGTCCTTTGGAGGTCAGATATCTCATTAGTGTAGCATGTAAAGGGAAACCATTTAATCCGGCGGAATCATACTTACATTCAGATCTTTTATTCCATGTCTCACGCATTTCCTCTTCGCATACATACAAATAGACAAACCGTCCGTTTTCAACAAGCGGGTCATCAAAATAATGATTGTATGAATTTCCGAGGGCTGTAGTTTTTTCAACATCATTAACGTCAACCTCCTCAATGTCATAAAACGTGCAGACAACCCATGAAATATATGAGATCGGGATGAGAACTGATAAAAGTGCGGCAATAAGTAAATAAGTCCTGTATTTTCCCGGGGTTTTAACGATCATATAGAATATAAAAAACAAAATACTTACAATGAGAGTATAAAGTCCGGTGAGTGAGTGCTGAAAAAGGATAAAAGAGAAAAACCAGAGGCTGATCAGTATAAAAACAGATAAAGTTTTTCTATCTGCCAGTTTATAATTTTTCATAATAACAAGCATACAAAACCAGAAGGACAAGATAACCTGAAAACTAAATCTTATATGTGAGACAAGGCTGATTTCCCTGACATCAGACTCTCCGGCATCATAACTACTTACATACCGGCACACAGCAAATGCAGAAGCTATCAGTACAGCCAGTGAAAAAATAATGAAGAGCAATTGTTTTTGTTTTGCATTGATCTCTTTTCCGGTCATAAAAGCGATGGGTATAACCAGGTAAAAGAGGTTTTTCTTAAGGTCATATACGGCGTTATTAAAATTCCCGAAAAAAATTGCACTGAGCAAATAGACAATAAATATAAAAGGTATAAACAGCAGGATACGATTTTCTCCTGCTCTCTGTATTTTATTTTTAATGTTATCCTCTGCAAGTGCAGTAAAAAGGAGAACTCCGCTGACTATCGATACCAGCGCTTCTGAAAAGGGCATAACAGCAACAAAGCATAAGAGGGAAATAAAGAACCAGTTATAATATTTTAAACGATGTAAAACTGTTATCATACAGAGGATTTTTTGAAAAAACGTTAATACAGTTTAATATATTGTATAAAAAAAGGCCCATGCTCATAAGAACACGGGCCTGTATAATATCGGCAGCGGCCT
>CAZBWK010000169.1:0-3682 GCA_964495655.1 uncultured Prolixibacteraceae bacterium
ATATCAACCAGATTATTAATAAGGGCGGTAACATGCTGTTCGTGCTCCAGTGTCATCTCAGCTACACTTTTTACGCTTTCAAACTCCACCGGCATCTGATCAATACCCTTTAATTCAACCCTGCCTCCTCTTTCATTAACATATTTAAAAATCTTGTTGGCATGAGTCAACTCTTCCTGGAATTGTACGTACATCCAGTTGGCAAACCCGGGAAGGCCCTGATCTTCAAACCAGGCTGACATTGATAAGTAAAGAAATGCAGAATACTGCTCTGCATTAATCTGTTCATTCAGTGCTTTTAATACTTTTTCTTTTAACATATCTATACAGGATTTAATTTTTGCTAAATTAAAAAAATCTATTCATAAAAAAAAGATTAAAATTTACTAACAGGCCTATAAGCAAATTCAATTTCTGTTAAAACAGTTCAGAATTAAAATTGTTTAGGAAACCAGTTCATTCAGGAGAACAGTAATGGATAAAGCACAGAAAAAGATGCCTGCAACATCGGATCTTTATCTCCTGCGCCGGCAGATCGCAAATCATCCTCTCTGTGTTATCTTTTGATTAAAAAGAATATACCCTTTCCTGAAAACAAATTATTAAATCAGTTTAGAAGTTAGATTTCTTAAATTTACCGGTTTGAAAAAAATCGCTCATTAACCGTTAATAATGAAAAAAATAGAGTTCATAAGTGCAAATGAGGCCGTCAGGGTTATTAAATCAAACGACAGGGTACATCTTCACAGTGTGGCAGTCACACCCCACCCTCTGATAAGGGCCATGTGCGAACGGGGACGGAATAAAGAGTTCCGCAATGTACGCATACAACACATACATACCGAAGGTGAGGTTGCTTATGCGGATCCCGGATTTGAAGGAATTTTTCAACTTGAATCATTCTTTGTCGGTGCAAATGTAAGAAAGCAGACACAGGCCGGCTATGCTGACTACATCCCGGTGTTCCTGCATGAAACACAAAGGCTTATACGCGAAGGTTACCTGAAGGTCAATGTAGCTATGATCCAGATCTCCGAACCGGATAAATTCGGATATGTTTCTCTGGGAACCTCCGTTGATGCTACCCTGGCCGCAGTGGAGAAGGCTGATACGGTAATTGCCATAGTGAACCCTAATGTCCCGAGAGCATTCGGCGATGCTATGATCCATATAGACGAAATTGACCTCTTCGTATACGACGATACAGAACTGATAAGGGCACATCCTGAACCGATCACCGAGACTGACAAACAGATAGGCAAATATGTTGCTGAACTGGTGGAGGACGGAGCTACACTTCAAATGGGCATAGGAGCCATACCCAATGCTGTACTGACCATGCTTGGCAATCATAAGGACCTGGGTGTACACTCTGAAATGTTCTCAGACGGCATTCTTCCGCTGGTTGAGAAGGGGATAGTTAACGGCAGAAACAAAAAAATTGATAAAGGCAAAATGGTTGCCACATTCCTTATGGGTTCAAAAGGTCTTTATGATTTTATTGATGATAATCCCGGTGTGGCAATGCAGGACGTTAAATATACTAACAGTGTAAATGTAATAGCAAAAAATCCTAAAGTCACTGCAATTAATTCAGCTTTACAGATAGATATCACCGGACAGGTATGTGCCGATTCACTTGGTACAAAGTTTTATTCTGGTGTCGGAGGCCAGATAGACTTTTTACGCGGAGCATCATTAAGTCACGGAGGCAAACCTATAATAGCCATGCCTTCAGTCACCAATAAAGGGTTGAGTAAAATTTCCCCTATATTGACTCCCGGTGCAGGTGTCGTGAGCACCAGAGCTAATATTCACTGGCTGGTCACTGAATTCGGGGCTGTCAACCTTTATGGCAGATCACTTCAGGACAGGGCAAAGCTGATCATATCCATTGCTCACCCTGATCATCAGGAAAATCTTGAGAGGGCTGCCTTTGAACGTTTTGGTCCTCATTTTCATTATATTTGGGATGAAGAAAACAGTCAATAAGACAGTACACTAAAATATTCAACAATGGAAATTTCACATATTGAACACATTGGAATAGCTGTTAACAGCCTTGACGAAGCAATACCTTTCTATGAAAATATATTAGGACTGAAATGCTACAAGACCGAAGAGATACCTGACCAGAAAGTTAAAACTGCATTCTTCATGGCAGGCCAGACAAAAATTGAGCTCATTGAGCCAACATCACCTGAGAGTCCTGTGGCCAGATTCATTGAAAAACGTGGTACGGGAATCCATCACCTTGCTTATGCAGTGAACAACGTGGACGAAGCACTTGACGAGCTTGCAGAAAAGGGAGTACAGCTAATTGACAAAAAAGGAAGAAAAGGGGCGGAAGGATTGGATATAGGATTCCTCCACCCTAAAGCGACGATGGGCGTACTCACCGAGATTTGCAGTAAATAAGTGTTTATTTATCTCCCGTTCAGCAGTTTATCTGTCAACCATTTGTTTCTTAAGGCCTGTTGTTCCGGAAATGTCCAGTGCTGAGTTTCCTGGAACAGATGCAGTTCTTTTTCAGCATCTATGACATTATATGCAGCATACATGGAAGTTGGCGGACAAATATTATCATTATAGCCCCAGCTGTACCACCCTGGAACCTTTACGAACCTTGCAAAATTCACAACATCATAATACATGGAGGTTTCAACCTTTTCAGGCTTATTGGTAAAATCATCCTGAAACATATGAGGCCATCCGCCCGCCCTGCCTGATAAATAACCCGGCAGGTCAGACAAAGCCGGGTAAAGTGCTGCAAGGTAATCTATCCTCTCATCCAGTCCGGCTGTTATGACCGACAATGCCCCTCCCTGGCTTCCGCCCGTAACAGCAATATCTTCGCCGTTAAAGCATGAAAGTGTCTCTATGAAGTCAACAGCCCTGACACAGCCGAGGTAAACTCTTTTATAAAAATAGTTGTCTTTATCGTCGAGATTAAAAGTCTGGTAATTGCTAAGCGCACCTGAACGCAGGTCTTCATATACTCCCGGGTCAAGGTTGACCGGGATACCGTGAATACCTATCTGAAAGGTGATAAATCCATTTTCTGCATTTGCCACATCACCGTAGTAAGGCCTTATACCGGCGCCAGGAACATTAAGTATTGCCGGGTATTTACCTTCTTTTTTTGGTTTGCATAAAATGCCGTAGATCTTCCCTTTAACATTGTCGATCCTGACATGATAAACATCTGCCCCCGGGGTACACCTTTCAGGCATCAGGGTCATCAGTGCATTCACAGGCACTTTTGCCAGTTCCCTTTTCCCATCTTCCCAAAACTCCCTGAAATCGTCAGGAAGCTTTGTCGACGGTTTTATCTCTTCAGGAGAAAATCCTGCAGTAGCATAAGATGAATATGTCTTTCCATCCACAGTAACAGATGCGTGGCACCTTAGAAATCCGGCATCTGAAAATTTCCGGGCTTTAACTGACACAGAACCCTTTTTCAGGGTTAATGTCCCCTCTTCCAATGGCGCCATTTTTTCAGGGTTAATGCTGTAATTAACCTCTGCACCATCCAGCGGTACATTATTTCTTAATACCATAATCTGAAATTCCGCCCTGTCACCTTTTTTATAGGTCCAGTCATTTGCATCTGGTGTTACAATAACCTTTACCAATTCTTGCGCAGGCTGGGCAAGTCCGGTGACAGCAAAAACAACTGATA
>CAZBWK010000170.1:0-3563 GCA_964495655.1 uncultured Prolixibacteraceae bacterium
TTTAATACGCACCGCCGCTTCCTCATCCTTTGCCATCATCAGCATAAAACCGCCTCCACCCGCACCCGGCAGTTTCTGTCCCACCAGCCAGGGCTTTATCCTGTCGATGATCCGCTGGATCTCCGGAGTGTTAGTCCCTGCATCCAGCTTCTGGTTCAGCTGCCAGCTCTTATCGATCTGAACACCCAACCCTTCGAAATCCTTATTAAGCATCGTTTCGTAAGTATCAAAAGCATGATGCCTGATCTCTTCGATGACAGCAATATGCCTTGAAGAGTTAAGAAACATTCCGCGGACAATATCCCCAAGAATACTCTTTGCAACCCGTGTAATACCCGTGTAATATAAAAGCCACCGGTTCTTACACTGCAAGTAATCAAACAGAGAATCAGGCAGCCATTTAACAACCGGAGTCTGATCATTACCCGGGCCGGTCTCCAAAAACTTAACACCCTCCAGGAGACCCCCATACTGATCCTGCCAGCCACCACCGGTAGTCAGCAGCTGCTCCAGGGCAAGCGTACGCCGTCCGATCTCCATCTTATCCCAGTTCAGGCAGCAAACCTCATCAATGGTACCCAGCACAGTAGAAGCCAGTACAGAGCTGGCACCCAGTCCCGACCCTTTAGGCACAGCAGAAAGAATCGCAATTTCAAGTCCCCCGCCCAGGTGCTCCAGCAACTTTCTCAGCGACGGAAACTCCCTTTCATTAAACTCCGGAAGAAAGCCCGTCAGTGCCAGCGCCGCTTTAGGAATAGAAAAAGCAGAGCCGATATTATTAAACGACCTCAGCTCATCAAAAGAGGTAATAACCTCCTCATTGCCAAGGTCAATCGACCGCAAAACAATTTCAGGCCTTTCAACAGCCTTAATATAACAATGCAACGGCGGCTGTCCGTTCAGCTCCGCCCCCAGGTTCACCACTTTGCCGCCATACAACATACAGTAGGGAGGCGTATCAGTCCACCCCCCGGCAATATCAAAACGCACCGGACTCCTGCCCCAGGCAATCTGGTCAGGAAGCAGATTGATACACGGAGACACTCTGCTTTGCAGGAAAGGCTCAAGAGCAATCCTTTGCAGACAATCAAAAGCCCTTTTCTCGTAATCCTCACTGTCAAGCCCCTTTTTACGCAGGTAAACAGCCCTGAACATATTATCATGAACAGGCAGCCACCCCGTTGTATCTGCCGGCAGCTCATCAGGCAAAGGAAGTCCGTTAGCTATATACTCATCAGTCAGGCCATTCAGGTTGCATCGTGTGTTGTTTTTGATTCAATCTTCGAACCGTTAGAATTACTGCCTGGTATAAATTTCTTTAATACTGTAAAGCATTTCTTCCATCATTTTACTTTGTTCAATGAACAAGGACGCGTCTTCAACACCATTATAAAAATTCCAGCAGTTGAACAAGATGACAATAGTGATATCTGTATCTGGATCAGTATAACATTTGACGCTGATACCGGATCCGTCGCCCCCGTGTCCGTAACCCAGATTTGGATAGTGGAACAGTCCTGCTCCGTAGCTAACAATGCTGTGATCAGCAATTGGCCGGCAATTGATCATATATTTACTTACTGTCGAAAGGGTAATGCCGGCTTCACCTCTGAGTAACAAACGGTAAAACCTTGCCATATCATGCAAAGATGTTATTATATTGCCTTCACCGACATTTGCCGACATATTTTGCCTGGTGGCATTTATATTTATATCCTGCAGATAATACCAGGAATCGACAAAGGGCTCGGGCAGACTTTGTTCTGTGCCTGTGACAACCATACTGGTTTCAGTTAAGTCCAGCGCCTTGAAAAATCTGTCTGTAATAAACTCCTTATATGTTTTCCCCGTTACCTCCTCAATAATTTTCACAAGCATTACATAACCTTCATTGGAATAGCCCCAGTCGGTTCCCGGTTCGAAAAGGGCCAGCCGGTTTTCAGCTATGACACCAATGATTTCATCGGGAGTGAAAGTATGGTCCGGATCTTCTTCCAGTATCTTTTCCACATACATCTCCCCGTTTACAGGATAATTTACTATGTCATAAACGCCTGCACGATGACACAGAAGCTGCCATATAGTGATCTGGTCTTTGTAAGGGATATCATAATCGGGCGTACCCGGAATATAACTTTTCTTTTTCCCCGGAATATTATTGGTGATATTTTGGCTGATATCAAGCTTGCCTTCCTGATGCAGCAACATGATTGCAGCAGCGGTAAATGTTTTTGTTGTACTTTGGGCGCGGAAATGAAAATTATCGGTAAAACCTTCATCCATACCCGCATGAGCATATTCTGCTGCATCATCATGCAGCACATACGCAGCCATGGCCCCGGGGAAGTCAGGGAACCTCCCGGTATAGCTGCTGTATTTTTCAGATATAAACCCGGCAAGCTGATCCCGGGTGTCACCGGCAATATCTTGCATATCGGATTCATGATCATCAGAACATGAGTTAAATGTTAATAAGAATATGGTTGTCAGACTGATTAAAAATAAATTTGAATTGGGGTTCATAATTTTATTTTTTGAAAATAAGGGTAAATATAGTATGTTATTTAACAATAAACAAATTTGCCTTATCAAAAGCAGCAGTTCAGCATTTTTTGTTGCCAAATTTTGAATTATACCGGATCTTGCCAAACATTAAAGCCGGTGTTGTAGCCGGTACAGATTGTTTTTCCCTGGCTCATTGCTTTCAGAATTTTTCCCAGAAGACTCCATGCTCTTACAGGGATTTTTATTATTCTTTGATATATACACCCTCTGAAATTGCTACATTGCTTCATTCTATGATGTGATATTTTCCCCTTTAATTTCAGGCAGATTTTTATAATATATATATTTGAAAGAAAAATAAAAAGAATACCAGATTAGTTTGCAACAGATTAACTGAAACCAGCATGATTGTATATCAACCAAGTGTATGATTAAAGCTTATACGAGTTACCCTGACTTAAGACGTAGTAAGCTATATGATACCTTTGAAAATATTTAATTTTAATTATATAAAATTCATGATAAATGTTGTTTTATTATTGTTGCCAGTTGTTTTGGCCCAATCATAAAACGGAATTACGTTACATGTCTTATTTCCAATTTCGAATGTTTCATTTTGATTAAAAGTGATAATCGTGCCCTTACGAACTTTAAAATAATCCATTGCTTCCTTTAAACCGTTAAGTTCCCTGTTCAGGTTGTCCTGGTTAAGTTGCCAACATACCTGGTAAATACCCTGCGGTTTTTTTTGTTGAAAAACCACGAAATCGCATTCATTTTTTTCTGCAAAATAGTAGATTTCTTTTGTTTTTCGTCTCAGGTGAAGAAACACCATATTTTCCAGCAGTCTTCCATTATCCGGTGTAAATGAGACGGAATTGTGCTGAATAAAACCATTGTCGATACAATAAACTTTTTTGGGATTTACCATTTGTACCTTTCCTGAAAAACTGAACCTGGGAACGTAAAAAAACAAATATGCTTCGTTAAAGAAACTTAAATATTCCATTACACTGGAAGATGACCCGATTTGAAACATTTTACGGAGGCTGTTCCCT
>CAZBWK010000171.1:0-3559 GCA_964495655.1 uncultured Prolixibacteraceae bacterium
TCGCATATGTTTTTATCATCCTCTTATGTGAATTTACAATTATGCTCGTTTCATACTTAAATCTTAAATAATTTTAAAAACCATTACACATATTTTGTGCCAAATTTGTAATTATCAGAACTGCTGGCCGATAACAAAATGGAACTGGCTGCCGTTTGCATCTGACGATCCGGGCACTGCATCAAATCCATATCCCCAGTCTATTCCCATCAGTCCAAACATCGGAAGGAAAATTCTGACACCCACACCTGCCGATCTGTATAATTTGAAAGGATTGTAGTTCTGGAAATTTAAATCAGCATTTCCTCCCTCGAGAAATGTAAGAGCATAAATTGTTGCACTTGGTTTCAAGGTTATTGGATATCGCAATTCCATCGTAAATTTTGAATACATTTTTGAACCTGTACTGGTGTTTGGGCTTAGGCTGAAATCGCGGTATCCCCTGAGCGAAATATAATCTGTGCCGTACATGTTAAAACCTGACATTCCCGAACCACCGACGATGAATCCTTCGAAGGGTGACTGGCGGTTTACATCATAGTATCCCAGGAAGCCCAATTCTGCTGAAGTGCGCAATACCAGGTTCAAATTCCTGGAGAGAGGATTGAACACCTGTCCTTTGAACAGCCACTTATGGTATTCTATCCATTTGAATTTTTCTTTATTTGTAAGTTCCTCTGAAGAAGACTGGCCTGGCAATAATGAAAACGGAGGAGTTGCTTTTAACGTTATTGAGAACTGAGAACCGTTTCTTGAATAGAGAGGATTATCAATTGAGTTTCTTCCAAATGCCGTTTTCAGGCTGAAGTTATTAAATGTTCCGTTAACCTGCCCTGTTTCATCGGCAAGGAAATAGAAGCTCCTCATGTTTCGAAGGAGATAATGTTCAAATGATAATTCATGATATACCGTGAAGTAGTCGTCAGGGAATGAGAGCCTGTAACCGTAACCCATAGCCACAGATGTGGTTTCCCATATCTGGTCATTTTCTTCGTCATCATCTTCTGCACCGTAGTTATATTGATATTGAGGATATCCGCCATAACCGTAGGGATCATAACCGTAGCCGTAGCCGTATGGATTATAACCTCCATATCCATAACTTCCATATCCAAATGGTGAATACCCGCCATAACTGTAAGGATTATACCCGCCGTAACTGTAAGGGCTGTAAGTCTGATAATACTTGTTAGCGCTGTAATTAACCCTGGTATGTGATAATGAGAAAGAGAATGAGTTTGGTTTTTTTCCTCCCAGCCATGGCTCAATGAAAGAGAGGCCTACTGTACGGTAATACTTACCACTGGTCTGGTATCTGAGGCTGAGTGTTTGTCCGTCGCCTGTGGGCAATGGCCTCCACGCTTCTTTGTTGAAAAAATTACGCATTGAGAAATTGGCAAACTTCAGGCCAACTGAACCCATAAACATGCCGGCTCCGAATCCTCCTGAGAGCTCTATCTGGTCGTTTGCTTTTTCCTCTAACTGATATTCAATATCAACTGTTCCGTCTTCAGGTTTTGGACGGATATCCGGATTGATGGCCTCGGGGTCAAAATGGCCCAATTGTGATAACTCCCTTACTGAACGTATAATTGCCGATTTATTGAATAAATCACCCGGGTAGGTTCTTATCTCCCTTCTGGCAACATGTTCGTGGGTTTTAGTATTCCCTGTAATAAGGACTTTGTCGATTGTTGCCTGCTTGCCCTCACGCATACGCATTTCATAGTTGATGGTGTCATTGTCAACGCTTACTTCAACAGGCTGCAGGTCGAAAAACAGATAACCCTCGTTAAGATAAAGGTTGTTAAGGCCTATATCATTGTCAAAGAGCTGTTTTTCAAGAACTGACTGGTTAAATACATCGCCTTTCTCTATTCCAAGGACAGTGTTTAAATAATCTGAGGAATATACAGTGTTACCTACCCATCTGATATCTCCAAAATAGTACTTATTCCCTTCATCAACTTCTATTTCGACATTTACCCTTGGTTTGTTTTTCCTTCCTACATTAACCTGATAAATTGTATCATCAACAATTATGGCATCCCTGAATCCCTTTTCGTTATATTTGTTTATTAGATTGACTTTATCGTTTTCATACTCCTCCTGAAGGAATTTTTTTGTTCTGAAAAAGTTAATTAGCTTTTTGGCATTTGTTTTTTTCATGGCACGCTCCAGAACCCTGTCTGCTACTTCCTCATTACCACGTATAATAACATCATTGACTTTCACTTTTTCTTTTTTGTCAACCCTTATATCAAGGATGACACTGTTGTTGGCAGTTGTATCATCACGTTGCACAATAGTGACGTCTGTATTCAGGAAGCCTTTTGCCAGAAAAATATTTTTAATTGCCCTTTCTGCATTTATTATCTGGTTGTCGGTAATCTGACTGCCTTTAAGTAACAGTACCTTTTCTGTGATGTCATCCTGTTCAGATTTATTAACCCCGTAAAAATTAATATCTGAAAGACGCGGCCGCTCCTGAAGATAAATATCAAGCCAGATCTGATTGTCAACCACCTTGGTAGCTGTAATTTTAACATCTGAGAAAAGACCCTGTTGCCACATTTTCTTTATAGCATTTGTAATTGCTTCACCAGGAATTTCAATATCCTGTCCTGGCAGAAGGCCTGAAAGCTGGATCAGAACAGTTTTATCAAGATATTTTATCCCGGAAATCTGGACGTCAGCTATGGTATATTTTCTCGGACTTGAATAGTAAATTGAGAAGTTAGTATCATCAGTAATCTGGCTTAAAGATTTCTGGTTCAACGTAATAAGTAGAATTAAAAGTAATATTAACTGCTTAAGTAATCTGATCATATTAAAAGTACTAAAATAACTGTTCACTGATTTTTCCAAATCTCCTCTCTCTGTTCTGATAATCATAAACTGCTTCAAACAAATCTTCTTTTCTAAAATCGGGCCACAATTTATCGGTGAAATATAACTCAGAATAAGCTAACTGCCAAAGAAGAAAATTACTGAGCCTGAATTCTCCGCTTGTCCTGATCATAAGTTCGGGGTCAGGCAGATGTGATGAGGGAAGGTATTTTGCAAACAGCCGGTCGGTTATTTGCCGGGTGTCAAGTTTACCCTCCTTTACTTCGGTTGCAATCTTTTTAGCAGCTTCTGTAATTTCCCACTTTGAGCTGTAGCTGATTGCCAGGATCAGGTTAAGCCCGGTATTTGAGCTAAGCATATCTATACAATCCATCAGTTTAGACATCACCGAAAGCGGAAGTTTTTCAAGATCACCAATTGCTCCGAGTTTAACATTATATTTCATTAAATCTTCAGTCTCGTTGTCGATAGCCTGTACGAGCAGTTTCATCAATGCATCTACCTCATTTTTCGGCCGTTTCCAGTTTTCTGTTGAAAAAGCAAACATCGTCAGGTATTCAATACCCAGTTCGCCTGCTCCTTCAACGGTTGACTTTACAGCCAGAATGCCTTGCTGGTGCCCGATTATCCGGGCATTTCCATGTTGAGCTGCCCAGCGTCCGTTGCCATCCATGATGATGGCGATATGTTTTGGAATTTTATCTTTTTT
>CAZBWK010000172.1:0-3491 GCA_964495655.1 uncultured Prolixibacteraceae bacterium
GGTTAAGGTCTTTGCGGACAGCTTCCCAATTATTATCCTCCAGACATTTTCCAAGGTGAATTTTTCGCAACAACGCAGCCAGCACATGAGACTTTTCCAGATCGAAATTATCATTAGGCCCGTAGAGATTAGTTGGCATTACTGAAATGAAGTTAGTGCCGTACTGCAGGTTATAGCTTTCACACAACTTTATTCCCGCAATTTTGGCAATGGCATAAGGCTCATTAGTATATTCCAGCGGAGAGGTTAGCAATGCATCCTCCTTAATAGGTTGAGGCGCCTCCCGGGGATATATACAGGTACTTCCAAGGAACATCAGTTTTTTAACACCGTATTTCCATGAATTATATATGACATTATTCTGGATCATCAAGTTTTCATAAAGAAAATCAGCCCGGTAAGTATTATTAGCCATAATTCCGCCAACCCTGGCAGCAGCCAGGAATACATACTCCGGTTTTTCAGCAGCAAAAAACATTTCAGTTGCCTGCTGATCCAACAGGTTCAACTCTTGTCTGGTTCTTCCGATCAGATTAGTATATCCTTTCTTCAGAAGATCCTTCCATATAGCAGAACCTACAAGTCCGCGATGGCCGGCGATGTATATTTTACTTTTTTTATTCATTGTTGTTTCTTTTATTTACGATTTTGCGATGCGGACAGTTTGCTTCGTCAAGGCTTTTTCGTTCCCCTGCCTTTCCTCGCAATGACAGCTTCTAATGAACATATCTACAGGGTATTTATTCAAAGTAATTCAAAATCCGGTACCCACCCTCCTTCAGATAGCAATCCATTTTCATAAGGTGAATATCAGATTTCAGCATATCGCTGATCAGTCCTTTAAGATCATATTCAGGAGTCCAGCCCAGATTGTTTCGGGCTTTTGTGGCATCCCCGACAAGCAGGTCAACTTCAGTGGGGCGGAAGTACTGGGGATCGACGGCGATAAATGGGGAAGTAGCTTCTTTTTGCGAAGCGGGTTGGGATGCGGGGAGATTGCTTCGTCGTCTCCTCTTTGCTCCGACTCCTCGCAATGACGTGCCGTTGAGGCGGGTTTTGAGGGGTGCGAGGTATGCTGCACCGACTTTAGCCGTGAAGGTGGTTTCATCGACAGCAGTGAGATAACCTTTTTCTTCCGGGCCCTCGCCGGTAAAAGTGATCTCCATACCAATCTCAGCCGCGGCTTTTTTCACAAAGTCACGGATTGTTGTAGTTATGCCTGTTGCTATGACATAATCATCAGGTTCATCCTGCTGAAGCATCAGGTACATAGCCCGGATATAGTCCTTAGCATGGCCCCAGTCGCGTTGCGCAGAGAGATTTCCAAGGAAAAGTGTCTCCTGCATACCCATGGCAATACGAGCCAGGGCACGGGTGATCTTGCGGGTAACAAATGTTTCTCCTCTTATCGGCGATTCATGATTAAACAGTATACCATTACTGGCATGAAGACCGTAAGCTTCCCTGTAATTTACCGTTATCCAGTAAGCATACAGTTTAGCTACTCCATAAGGAGAACGCGGATAAAATGGTGTCTTCTCATTTTGAGGAACCTCCTGCGCCAATCCGTACAGTTCAGAAGTTGAAGCCTGATAAATCCTGGTTTTTTTAGTCAGGCCCAATAAACGCACAGCCTCAAGAATACGTAAAGTGCCTATTCCATCTGCATTGGCAGTATATTCAGGAGTGTCGAAACTCACCTTTACATGGCTCATAGCAGCCAGGTTATAAATTTCATCAGGTTGCACCTCCTGAATAATACGAGTCAGGTTCATGCTGTCAGTCAGGTCCCCATAATGAAGAATGAGGTTTCTGTCCTTCTCATGAGGATCCTGATAAAGATGATCGATACGGTTTGTATTAAACAAAGATGCGCGGCGTTTTATGCCATGCACAATATATCCCTTTTTAATCAGATATTCGGCAAGATAAGCCCCGTCCTGGCCCGTTATGCCGGTTATGAGTGCTGTTTTTTTTGACATGTTTGAATAATTTATCTCAAAATAAGTGTATAATTGGATGGTTAATCCTGGTTTTAGACACAGTTTACCTTACTGCTTCCTGTAGAAACTTCTCTCAATGACATTATTAATGACAAGTTTTTATATAAGCAGGACTACGTAATGCGAATTGTAATGAAACGAGCTTGATTGTAAAACCATACCTATATGCCATAGCACATAATGCGAAGGAATACAAGAATATGATTAAAACTTATGCGAGTTAAATACTATACCTTTTAAAATATAGAATTTTTAATAATATGAAAAAGTATTGTATTTATCGTGAAATACTTACTAAGCCTGCATAAAGTATATTTGTTTTAAGATTTGATCTTCTTTCCCCTCCAGCTTTTTTGAAATAAAGATCAAAAAATAATTTAAATTTTCATTTGGAATACTGGTAGCCTTTGAGGCATCAATAAACCGTTCACTAATATCAATAAAATAGTCGTTTGGTTTTATGCTTTTTAATTTGGGTTTAGCCCTTATGCATAAAATATTTCCTTTGCCAAATTTTTTATCCAGGTAACCTTTATCAATTTTTGTTACAAGAGACATTCTGTTTATATCACTAATATTTTCAAAAAATACTTCATCAAATTCAAAATATGTTTTCCAAATAGCTTTGTATTTATAATTATGTGAAAAAAATTCCACTATTTGTGGATCAATAAAATAATTCTGTTTAATTGTATGTATTATATCATCATCGATAGGAAGAAAATAAGATTTCCCATTATAATATTGCGGCTCAAAAAATGATTCTAACGAAAATACCTTTTCAAAAAATTCATTATTTGAATCCAAATTAATTTTCTGAACAATTTTTTCTAATAGGCATTGTTCGTAAAGAACTTGGTGATGAGAATATATCCATTTAAATAAAAAATTTCTCCCCATGCTAATGTTTTCAATAACACTTAAAGCTTGTTTTTTAAAAACAATTTGTGGAATGTTATTTTTATCAGGCTTTATCATAGTTGAAAAAAGCAACCTGTGATAATCAATATTAACATTACTTACTCCGGAAATCCAGGAGTCTCTTTGTATATAATCAAGTGTATCAACATCGAAGCCAGCTCCGTTTAATAAGCTTATTAATTTATTTTGAAATTTATGATATAGTGAATTGCTATTTTCATATTTGCATCCCATTATCATTCTTGCAGCAAGTAATGGATTTGCATTATTCTTTATGATAGAATCTTTAAATTCCATAAGCAGTACCAATGCACTAATAATTTCATGTGGTTGAGGACTTGCCGAGTCAAAATCATCAGAAAATTCCGGTTCTTCTTCAAAAAATTTTTCTAATTTTTTTTAATTTTTTCTTCGCATTGAAATAAATAAGCATTTTCAAATGTATGAGAAAAGGGTGAGTGGCCACAATCATGCATTAGACATGCAATTAAAAAAGTATTCTTCAATAATTCCTTTCAGAGCCGCTTTTAAATGATACCATCTGACGGAAAAAAATGATACCGGGTT
>CAZBWK010000173.1:0-1546 GCA_964495655.1 uncultured Prolixibacteraceae bacterium
ATTATAAATCCTAAATATTTGAACTATGAAAAAGAAATTGAAGTATTGTTTTTTTAATTGTCTGATGATAAGCATGCTGGCTGTTTTTGTCATGCAGCTTACTTCATGTATGGACAGGGGGGGGAACGGTAAAAAAATATTACCCCCTGAAACTGTCCTTAGACTTGATCCTTCACAGAACAATCCCCGTAACAGTGAAGGAGATTTCATAAATCTTAAAGACGGCCGTATTTTATTTGTTTACAGCCATTATTACGGTGATTCAGGAAGTGACCATGCACCGGCATATCTCGCCGGCAGGTACTCTGATGACGGGGGGAAAACCTGGACAGGTACAGATGAAATAATACTGCCTAACGAAGGGGGCATGAATGTTATGTCTGTATCGCTGCTGCGATTGCAAAATGGAGATATTGCCCTTTTTTACCTGAGAAAAAATTCCACGGTTGATTGCATTCCTATGATGCGTATATCCAAGGATGAAGCAAAGAGCTGGAGTGAAGCTATTCCCTGTATAACTGATAAAGAGGGTTATTTTGTTTTAAACAATGACAGGGTGGTGCAGTTGGAAGACGGCAGGCTGGTTTTGGCTGTTGCCATGCATGAAGGACCCGGTATGGAGAGGAACAATCAGGGTGACCTGTATTGTTATTACTCGGATGACAGCGGACAGACATGGACTTCGAGTGAAAAAGTGCCTAATACAACAGATATAATAACCCAGGAACCGGGACTCATTGAGATGAGTGATGGCCGTCTTATGATGTTTATACGTGCAAGCGGAGGTTATCAGCAGCTATCCTATTCATCGGACAGGGGAAAAACATGGAGCCATATCGAACAGAGCAATATCCCCTCACCAGTATCTCCGGCAACAATTGAGAGGATTCCCGGGACGGATGACTGGCTTATGGTCTGGAATAATAATGATGGTTCGATACCAGAGATAAAAGGTAAGCGCACGCCCCTGACAGTAGCGGTATCGAAAGATGAAGGTAAAACATGGGATTATATTGAGAATATAAAGGATGATCCTGATGGCTGGTATTGCTATATTGCAATTCATTTCGTGGATGATCAGAATATTCTGCTTGGTAATTGTGCCGGTAACAGGCCTCAGGGAACAGGACTTGCAGTTACGGAACTGACCAGGTTTAACCGTTCGTGGCTTTACAGTAATGCAGAATAGATAGTTTTCATTAATAAGTTATATAAAAGAATATTCTTGGCAGCAAATGATGTTATAAGATATTTCCTGGCGGTTGATAAAATAGTGTTAACGAAGGATAGTGCCAGCAAAGCTTACAAAATTAAATGGTTTAATTTTTTGTTGAAAGGTGCTTTCAAAATTTTAGCTACTGCATTTGTGATCCTTTTTTTGATATTTCCGGTTGAAATATATAGTAATAACAGTGACGGGAATATCCACAATGTTATACCCAATGAGCGTGAGCGCAGTGTCTCTGTTCTGCAGCAAATTGTTTCGGGCGATGATCCCTTTTTAAAGATAAAAGCAGCAGAATATCTGATATCTTTGGGTTACAAG
>CAZBWK010000173.1:1646-3344 GCA_964495655.1 uncultured Prolixibacteraceae bacterium
GCCAGAGATTGTCCAGCCTGATAATTTACCGGATGATGAAGCCCAAGAGTGTATTTTATTGTCAGATAGCGGCACCGGTGAGGATATTTTGTATTTAAAAACGCTTTTGGATCATAGTAATGATAGTGTGAGAGTTGAAGCAGCAAATGCAATATTGCGTATTGAAAGACGCGTGACCCATCACATGGGCTGGCAGACATGGGTATTTATAGCATTATACGGAGCAGGCATGATAGGCATTGGTTTTTTTTATAAGCGACGCACCAAAACCTCAGATGACTATCACCTTGGAGGCCGTACGATGAATTCGGTTTTAGTGGGGATTTCCCTGTATGCCACACTTTTAAGTGCCCTGAGTTACCTGATGTCACCGGGAGAGATCATTAAGCACGGGCCATTGTGTCTGGGATCAATAATAGCCTTTCCCCTTATCTACTATATAGTCGGCTGGCTGATGATACCCTATATCATGAGGTTAAAGGTAACAAGTGCATATGAACTTTTAGAGAAACGCTTTAATAACAGTGTACGTACCCTGAGCAGTGGAATGTTTCTGGCGTTACGACTTTTGTGGATGGCGGTTATTATCTATGCCATTACCGATAAGGTATTTATTCCCTTGTCAGGTATTGATCCGGGTTGGGCTCCTTTAGTTTCTGTTATACTGGGGATTGTCACTCTGTTATACACATCTATGGGTGGAATAAGGGCAGTTGTAATAACTGATGTCCTTCAATTTTTAATTCTTTTTGGAGGGGCATTTGTTGTACTTGTCTTAATCACGATCAGGTTAGGTGGCGTAAGCGAATGGTGGCCTGACGGCTGGCTGGAACATTGGGCCCCGCCGCGGTTAGGTTTTCAGACAACAGGCTCGCGCACACTTGGATGGTTTATTCTGGCCCAGTTCGTCTGGCATATATGCACCAATGGTTCCGACCAGATGGCAATACAGCGGTTTTTATCAACACGTGACGTAAAATCTGCACGCAAAGTAATGCGTATATCCTTAATCTCCAATGTGATAGTCAGGTTATTCCTGGCGATGGTCGGGCTGGCACTTCTGGCATTTTTCAGGAATAATCCGCACCTGTTATCAGACGGACAGACAATTTATGCCAATGCCGATGAGCTTTTTCCTCAATATATTATAACCTCTTTACCGGTATGGGCCAGCAGTCTGGTCATACTTGGAATATTGGCAGCTGCCATGTCAAGCCTTTCATCAGGGGTTAACTCTTCAAGTGCAGTGATAATAGAAGATTTTATAAAAAGATTCCGGAAGAAGAGGGTGCACGGGGTAATTGACCTGCGAATGACACGTTTAATCACAATTGGTGTAGGAGTTGTTGTGGTGTCAATAAGCCTGTATGTCTATGTTGTTCCGGGGAATTTGTATGAAGTTACCTACAGGGTGGCCAATTTACTGACAGCGCCTTTGTTTATTATGTTTTTTATGGCAATGTTCATTCCCCGGGCAACAGTTTTTGGCACGTGGGTTGGAACTGTTTCCAGTACGGCTTTTGCAGTTGTTGTCTCATTTTGGGAGAATATTTTTGGAAGCCAGGGACCCAGTTTTCTTTATGTACTTCCCGGGTCTTTTGTAGCAGGAGTGGTTGTGGCTATATTGTTTAGTCTGATCCCAATAGGTCCAAAAGGGAATAGTGAGCTGACAGAAATTAAGAAATAGTATCCGGTATG
>CAZBWK010000174.1:0-3277 GCA_964495655.1 uncultured Prolixibacteraceae bacterium
TTCCGGCAAGTAACGTTGTGGGCCCTGAAGGAGGCCGGGAACTGGTTGAAAATACTCTTGAAATGATTAACGCACTTTGGGAAAAATAAACTTATTAATAATTTGTATAATAATATTTTAAGTAATATGTATGGTAAAATATAATTTTATATTTTTAGTTATAATTTTTTTGTCTCCTTTTAATAATATTGCCTCTGCTTATAAGACCGGCAATAGTTCACTCTCGGAAAAATATGATGGTTTAACAATCACGCCCAATGACTTCAAAAAGGGATCTGACAGTGACCGTATTGAAGCTGTTATTGAAGAAGCTTTGGAAACCGGAGTTAATTTCATTGATATTCCTCGTTATAATATTGTAAAAAAACAACCCATCTGGCTCATCGACAGAGCAATTATCCTTCCATCAGATTTTACTTTGGTGCTGAAAGATTGTTTAATCAGATTATCACCGGGTACACAGGACAATATTATTACTAACAGAGGTGCCAGGACTAATCCTTTATCAGAGGATAAAAATATAACAATAACTGGCCAGGGCAATGTTGTATTGAGCGGAGGCATGGAAGCACACTTTGATCCTCCGGGCGATAAAAACGGCTTTCGGACTATTGGAATTCTTCTTTATAATACCAAACATTTTATTATAGAAGGTGTCACTATGGAGGAAACCCAGGCATGGGCAATTTCTGTTGAGAATGGATGTGCATATGGAAGGATATCGAATATTATTATAGCAAATACATGGAAGTATCCTAATGAGGATGGCGTGGATATCAGAAAAGGTTGCCATGATAATATGATTGAAAACATCACCGGAACCTCGGGGGATGATATGGTTGCCCTGACAGGTTTGAGAAATCCGGATTTGGATTGGAAGAAGGAGATCAAAGAACGAAATGAAGGCAAAAGAAAGCCGGGAATGCAGGTGGGAGGCACTGGATGGCGCGAGGATGATGACATTTATAATATAACAATAAATAACGTTAAAGGCACCACCGTGGGCAGACAGTGTTGTTCAATTATAAGACTCCTTAACCACGACGGTGTGAAAATTTATAATGTTTTTATTAATAATGTCATGGATACGGCAAAAGATCGAGAGGGACATACAGTTCAGGCAATTAATATTGGTGATGACAGCCCTTACTGGAAAAAACAGAGAAATCAGTTGGGGGAGACTTCCCGTATTTTTTTAATAATGTGGTTTCAAATGCACCGACTGTTGTCAGGATACGCGGTACTCTGAAGATTCCAGGTTAACAAATATTGTTGGATATGGCGAGAATATAAATCCAAGAAGGTACAAATCCAACGGATTGATTGAGTATGGGGATGAGGCTAAATTGGAGAATGTTGTAATTGATGCATATCAATTTTAACGCTTTATGGTTATAATAAAAGGAGTTTTACCTATCTGTTAAATATTTGATATATAGGATATTATTTTTAAAGATAATATTTTATGCAATTTTAATTTTAAAAATTTTAATTATGAAAGAAAAAAGAGGTTATAATTTTTCAGGTTTAGACCGTCGTAATTTTATCAAGACAGCCGGTCTGGCGACAACAGGATTAGCAATGGCCCCTAAGATGGTATATCCGAATAGCAGTGCAGATGTTAAGAAAGTCCGTGTTGGTTTTATCGGATTAGGAGGCAGGGGTGTGTCTATACTTAGGAATGCACTTAAGGTTGAAGGAGTTGAGGTAATTGCAGTATGTGACATTTTGGAAGAGCGTAATACATTGTCACAAAAGATTATAATTGAGGCAGGCCAGCCTAAGCCTGAAGCATATGGCCGTGGGCCCGAGGACTGGCGTAGGTTGATGGAACGGACAGATCTGGACACTGTAATATGTGCAGGTCCGTTGGAAATTCATCCTCCTACAATGATCGCTTGTATGGAGAAGGGTATAATAGGGGGTACTGAATTACCTGCATGTGACGGCATAGATGAAGCATGGGAGCTTATAGAGGTATATCACAGAACAGGGGTGCCTTTTATGATGCTTGAGAATTACATATATCAGCGTTTTGTACAGATGGTACAAAACATGATAAGTCAGGATGTATTTGGTGTGATATCACATTGTACCTCAGGATATCAGCACGAAAGCCCTTATGTGATGTTTGATGAGAATGGCAAGTTGCTATGGAGAGGTAAAGAGAGGGCTCTTCGCAATGGGAACCAGTATCCCACTCATGCTGTAGGCCCTGCAGCTAAATGGCTAAATATAAATAGGGGTGACAGGTTTGAGTATCTGGTATCTATGGGCGGCCGCTCAGTAGGATTGAATCATTATGCTAAGAAGACCCTTGGTTCGAATCATCCTTTTGCGCATAAAGACTGGCCGCTGAATGATGTCAATGTTTCGTTGATAAAGACATATAAGGGTATAAATGTAGCGATCTATTATGATGCCATATTACCGAGGCCTTGGGATTTGATACATCGTGTGCAGGGTACTAAGGGGATGGCCATGGGTACAGTAGATGGCATTTATCTTGAAGGCAGGAGTCCGTCCAAGCAATATGAGCCTGCTTCAAAATATTACGATGAGTATGATCATCCGAACTGGAAGAAACACGGTGAGATTGCCCGCACATCAGGCCATGGTGGAGGTGATTACCTGATGGTACTGGATTTCATTGATGCAGTGAGAAATAAGAGGGATGTAACAGTTGACCCGTATGATGCAGTTACCTGGACTATTCTGAATGACCTGTCGGAAACTTCGGTCAATAACAAAAGCCGCCCGGTTGATTTTCCGGATTTCACATTAGGTAAATGGAAAACAAGAAAACCATTACCTATAAGAGCTATATAAATATATAATAATTAGTTAACTGAAAATTATGAAGCTGTCTCGAAAATGAACTTCAATTCCTTAAGTCATTTTGAAAGTTGTTAAAAATTCTTTTTTTTAAGCAGTGATTATTCGTTCCGCCTCACAACACTATGAATGACTGTATAAAAGGATTTTTGAGACAGCTTTTTATAGATAAGAAAATATGTAATACAAAACATCATAAAAGATGAAAGAATCACGAAGAAATTTTATTAAAATGTCTGCAGGGGCTACAATTCCACTGATGTTTCCTGGTGCAATGCCTTTTTCTGCGCATAAAAATTTTTCATCAGTAGGTGATTCCGGCAATAAAGCAACCGGTGAGACTATCTCCTGTGGTTTTGCAGAGGTTGATATAACTCCTGAACTTGGAATGGAGCGTCCTGGAAATTATATGAAAAATTTTCATAAAGTATTACACGATCCT
>CAZBWK010000175.1:0-3179 GCA_964495655.1 uncultured Prolixibacteraceae bacterium
TTTGATTTTTGTGCCAGCAGTGGATATTTGATCTCATTGGCAATAAATTTTCTGAGTTGAAATTCACCATAAATTTTTACAGGTTTCAAGGTAATCTCGATTACACCGTCTCTCCCTTTTTCTCCATATCTCTCCGCTGCTTTTGCATCTTTCAGAACGGTTACCGATTGTATGTCTGCCGGATTAATATGATCTGCTGATTTGAATCCGGTAACAATTCCATCTATAACAATAAGTGGGTTATTTGCCCTGGATACTCCGGCTTTATTGGTCAATGGATTCGATTTCGTTGTTATCTCGACCGCTCCATGTTTTGCTTTGGAGCCGAATTTTTTTACAGCTTCCTCTTTTGAAAGCTCCTTCATCTTTTGAAGTTGCTTCGGATAAATATATACCGATGGCTTTTGATTTTTTAACAAAACTTCTTCGCCATCAATAATATATAGTTTCTTATCTTGTTTGGGCAGGGTGGTTTTTATCTCTATGAACCCGTTTTTGGCCAATTCCTTACGCTTGATATCAATGTTTGTATTTTTTTTATACCTGATACTTTTAATTATATCGGGATTATAAAGATCTGAAATATCATTTGCATTGTATAAGGTTTCATATCCATCCTGGATTACAACAGGTTCCTTGCCTTCCGGATATCTTCCGATGCCGGCTTTCTCCAGCATTTTTTCCCATTTTGTTTTTTCTTCTGTTGTATCTGTTATGCCTGAGTTATTACCGGGTACCATCTCCACCAGCAGTTCTTTATTTCCATCCCAGACAAATTCCTTTTTGTGGTAACCTTCACTCAGAAATTCAAAAAATACATTTGAATTATTTGTCCGGATACTAAACTCTCCGGAATTGTTAGAAATAGTTCCCGATTTATTATCATTAGCTGTAAAGAAAATAGTCGCACCTGGTATTGGTTGATGGTTATGCCGGGAAATTACTTTTCCTTTTATTTCAATCTGATCGTTTTCCGGGGAAAGGTTTGGTTTATTCCCGGATTTGGTTGTTATAAGGACAACTCCGTTTTTCCCTTTCTCACCGTATAATGCATTGGCAGATGCCTCTTTTAAAACATCTATTCTTCTAATGTCATTGACATCAATATCATTGATATCACCTTTATATTCCATTCCATCAATAATGTACAGTTTATTATCAGGATTATAAGGATTAAATTTTGACACCAATTTTTCACTATGACCAGTATCTGTTACCTGAGTTAAATGCTCTCCCTCTGAAAAAATCGACGTTTCATTTTCGACGCCGGACTGATTATTTTCATTGTCATTTGATTCGGAGCCGGGTTCATTCTGCCCGTTTTTGTTTGAAATAGTTTCACCTGGCAGGGATTCATAATTTTCCTGAATAATTTTGCCGGTAGGAGTTGACTCTTCCTGAGCCCGGGAACGTAAAGAAGTTTGGTCTTCTTGGCCGGGGATCACTTCTGTTCTCACCTCCCTGTTAGCAAGTCCCATTATAAGAATGGCGAGCAGAGGGAGCAAAGCTAATTTTTTAAGAGTGGCATATTTGTTGGCGGCTGACCGTTTCATCATGATAATCCGGCTTCTGAGCTGTGACCCGTTTAACGCTGTCAGAAAAGGGGCTACTCCTTTTTTATCAGCCAGCGCGACCATGGCAAGCTGATAAGTTTTCACATTTGTGGTTTTTGCAATCTGCTCATCTACTTTATATTCGAGGTTGTTTTTAACTGCATCCTTTATCAGCCATGCAAACGGATTGAACCATTGTAAAATGAACAGAATTTCGGTAAAGAGGATATCGAATGTGTGTTTTTCATTTACATGAATTTTTTCATGAGCTACAATTATTCCCAGGTTGGGGTGGGTGAGTGTTTTTTCTGAAAGTACAATTTTATTGAAAAATGAGAATGGATGAACGTCCATTCCGGTAATGTTTACGGTGGTATTGTAAAATTTATGCATCCGGCTTTTTCTGATGATCTGCAGTGCTTTCAAGTAGCCGTGACAAAGGCGAAACAGGAAAAAGGCTGTTCCTAGTATGTATATGCCAATCAGGTAGTGGTACCCCTCTATATGAAATTGTGGATGACTAGTTTCCACCGGCTGTATTGTTTCGGGAAGGAAAGAATAACCGTTTGCAGCCGGAGGCAGTGGTTCAACATATTGTATAGTTGTAAAGGTTATAAGCGGAATAATAAAACTTATTGCCAGTGAGACAGGCAGATAGATCCGGTTGAAAACGAACTGTTTCCGGTTTTGAAACAGCGCCAGGAATACCAGATAAAACGCTCCTGCTGCCAGCGCCGATTTTCCGATGTAAATGAGATAATTTTCCATCAGCCTTTTTCTTTAATCATTTTAATCAGCTCTTCCAGTTCTTCTTCTGACAGGCCTTTTTCTTTAACAAAAAAGGCTACAGCATTTTTATAGGAATTATCGAAGTAGTCCTTCACAACCTGCTTCATGAAAGGACGGCGATAATCCTCTTTCGAGATCAGCGGGAAATATTCATAGGTATTCCCATACTGTTTGTATCCAACTATCCCTTTTTCCTGAAGCAATCGCACCAGTGATGAGATGGTGTTGTAATGGGGTTTGGGATCAGGGTATTGTGCAATTATATCTTTTACAAATGCTTTTTCCAGGTCCCAGAGGATTTTCATTACCTCCTCTTCTTTTCGGGTGAGTTTTTTCATGTGTTGAAAATTTTATAATTTATTAAAAATAAGCTCATTAAAAATTTGAGAATCCCGATTTTAATCGGGATGTACATTTCATTTTTATACTTTTATTTTTTAGAGCGCACCAAATTGTCAAATATTTCAACAAATATAAAACTGACTTTTCAGTTATGCAACTATTTTTTCAGTTTTTATTAGTATTATCAAATACACCGGAAATAAAGGGAGACGATTTTTTTTCTTATAAAATGCTTATAATACCGGGGGTTAGAGATCAGCGGTTCAACCGTCAGTTATTCTATCTCATTTTTTATTTTTCGCAATTGGTCAACAAAGAAATCTGCAATTTGTTCTTTTGTTATGTTTTCAGCAGGCATCAAGTGGCTGTCAATTGATTGTTCTTCAATATCTTTTGTATAGATCAGTGTTTCAGTATAGGTTATAGGCGAAAGATTGGGTATTAATTGTTTGGTTTGTAATATTATTTCTTTTAATGAATAATGATATTTTGTTA
>CAZBWK010000176.1:0-2964 GCA_964495655.1 uncultured Prolixibacteraceae bacterium
CATCAATTAAATTTTACACTAAAATGAGATCACCAAAATTAATTGATTCAAACGGATACGAAAAATTCGAGATATATGATGAAAAAATGACCAGAGAACTTTCCGATAATTACAGGAACATATTAAAATTAATAGGTGAGGATATTTCGAGGGAAGGACTGGATAAAACCCCTGAACGTGTAGCCAAAGCAATGCAGTTTTTATTGCAGGGATACAAGACTGACCCTGTTAAAATATTACAGTCTGCCATGTTCAGGGAAAATTACAGACAAATGGTTATCGTTAAGGACATTGAAATTTATTCACTTTGCGAACACCACTTATTGCCATTTTTTGGTAAAGCACATGTAGCTTATATTCCAAACGGAATTATTACCGGGTTAAGTAAAATAGCCCGGGTTGTTGATGTATTCTCCCGCCGCCTGCAGGTGCAGGAGCGGCTCACTTCACAAATCAAAAATTGTATTCAAAATACCTTAAACCCGCTTGGAGTGGCAGTAGTAATTGAAGCCCAGCACTTGTGCATGCAAATGCGGGGAATACAGAAACAACATTCAATAACCACAACATCTGATTTCACAGGCGCTTTTCAAAAGAATGCCACACGTGATGAATTCATTAAGCTTATCGGATCAAAATTGAGTTGATCTCTTTTAATTACAGGAATTCAATGCATACAGCAGATGGAATCTCTATTTCATGGTCTGTAAATTCAGGCATCCCGTTTGCCTGATTGATCCTGTATACAACAATATTCCCGCTTTTCTGATTAGCAACGAGTAAAAATCTTTGATCCGGACTGAATGCAAAATTTCTTGGCCAATCACCTTTAGTATATATATATCCCTTCCACTTTAATTTTTTCGAGGCCTGATCAATATCATAAACAGCAAGTGAATTGTGCCCCCTGTTCGACCCGTAAAGAAATTTGCCATCGGCAGAAACATGTATGTCAGCGCAATAGTTAATGTCAGTAAATCCTTCCGGCAAGGTGGAAATAGTCTCAAGCAAATTCCATCTATTTTTATTCTTAACAAAAGAGGTAATAGTGGAATTCAGTTCGTTAATAACATAAATTACATCTTGGTCAGGATGAAAATCAAAATGACGGGGACCTGATCCTGCGGGCAATGCCAGATATTTCTGTGAAACCCGTTTCTGCTTAAAATCTTTCACCAGGAAAATATCCACTCTGTCGGTTCCGAGGTCTGCACTAAAAACTTTATCTCCCGACGGTGAGAATCTTATAGAATGTGCATGAGGGGCAGACTGCCTTGACTTGTCAGGTCCGGATCCTTTATTAATAACGGTTGAAGAAGCAGGAGAAAGAGACCCGTCTTCGTTTACGGGGTATAGTGAGGTTGTACCCCCTCCGTATGTGGCAATACCGACAATTTTACCATCTGGAGAAACATCAACATGACAGGGGTGAGCGCCATGGGAGTCCTGACGGTTGATAAACTCCAGACTGCCATTGGTGCCAATACGATATGCTTCCACGTAGCCATCGGACTTCCCGTCGTTCGAAGCCATCCTGGTAACTGCATACAAGGTTTTTCTGTCAGGCGAAATTTTCAGAAAATTTGGATTGTCCATACCTTTAAACACCTGATCTAAAGAAACCTCTCCTGTTTTATTATTAAAATTACAGAGATAAATTCCTTCTGAACCCTCTGAAGTATAAGTCCCAACGTAAAATTTTACATCCTGCCGGCTTTGTGAAAAACCAGCTGTTGTTAAAAAAGAAATTAGAATGAAACCAGAAATTATCTTCATTTTTATTTATACTTTTGATTACTGTATATTATGCAGATACGAAGTTGAAAATTTTTTTTGATTAATCTGTATGATCAGGTACATTTTATTCTAATAAATTTGAATATGGAAAAACCAAAGATTGCAGCCAAATTTCCTAAAATGGTATCTCTTGAACCAGGCACATATTATTGGTGCGCCTGTGGAAGAAGTAATACTCAGCCGTTTTGTGACGGCTCTCACAAGGGAAGTGATTTTACACCACTACCTTTTAAAATTGAAGAGAAAAAAGAGGTATGGCTTTGTCAGTGTAAACAATCGCAGAATAAACCATATTGTGACGGCACACACAAAAAACTATAAGCCTGTTAAAACACTAAGCTTGTCAGGTTTTTCCGCAGGAATTCTGCTCAGGGCATTAGCATTCAGCTTCTCTTAAAATACTCCTTCCCTGCATTACAAACCGGACATTTATAATCTTCAGGTAATTCACCGAATGGTGTACCGGGAGGTATATTTGCTGTGGGATCACCATCTTCCGGATCATAACGGTAGCCACATACAGAACAGGTATAAATATCCCTATCATTTTCCTGGCTTTTTGTCTCTTCTGTCTCTTCCCTTACACTGGTGGATCCTTCCTCTTCCAACCTGGCTTTTTCAATATAGGTGGGAGAATTCACCGGAGAAAGCATTTTATATTTTTTACGGTAGTAGTCGTAAGTCAGAGGATCTCCGTCCGATAGCATATCACTCTCTTTTATCAGGCCGAGAATTAACATATGAGTTCCTGCGTCTGTAACTGAAACAACCTCACAATCAAACCATGCAACTGAATCATCAATAACAACAGGAGAACCGGTTACTGCTTTTATTGTATTTCTGTTTGCAAATTTATCAATACTGTCGCCCGACATGAAGCCAAATGTCCCGATCAGCGAAGTGTCTGCCTCTCTGTTCAATACCGAAACAGAAAAAATCCTGCTTTTTAAAATCATTGACGTTGATACATTGTCTTTATGACAGCTGATTGCAATCTGAGGTGGCGAAGAGGTGATCTGAAAAACAGTGTTGCCTATATATCCGTATGATCTTCCATTATATGAAGTAGTAATAATGTACAATCCGTATGATAACTTATGCAGTGCTTTATATTTCATCTGTTTAAAATTTTATAATTATTTGTAAATAAATTAATTAAAAATTTGA
>CAZBWK010000177.1:0-2949 GCA_964495655.1 uncultured Prolixibacteraceae bacterium
TGCCATAGCTCAGTTGGTAGAGCAACGGACTGAAAATCCGTGTGTCCCTGGTTCAATTCCAGGTGGCACCACAAAAAGAGAGGCTGTCTCAAAACCGGGACAGCTTCTCTTTTTTAATTCGTTTAAAATTTTATAATTATTTGTAAATAAATTAATTAAAAATTTTTTTATTCAACCTTGATAAGAAGGTCATATTTTTTCGTTTCGCCTGGCTCAAGGAACAGCAGAGTGCCATCTTTCCTTGCCGCAGCCTGACCTTTTGGGGGATGGGTTCCGGGTTCCATTCCTGTAACATATTCATTACATCCCCAATGTTGCCAGTTAGTTAGCCAGGGAAGTTGTTTTTTTGTAAAATGAAGGCTGACCCTGATACCTGTTTTGGGATTGAAAATCTCACTTATGCAGTTTCCGCCGGCATCAGCATCAATATCAATGAAAGCCACCGAACTTCCTCCTCCTGAGTGTTTATCCATTGGGGCTTTACATGTTTGACAATCACCTCCTTCAGCAAAAATAGGATCATCTGCATCGCGTGGATAAACTTTCCCTTTCCATATCAGTTTGGTCCCTTCATCAATAAGCGGCCATCCAAAATTCATATGATAAAGCAACATATGGGGGGCAGGTTGATTGCCGAGGTTAGTTACTTCGTCATGTATTTTTATCTCTGAAACACCAAGCCTCCCTGAAACAGTTCTTTTTAATTCCAGATTCGGGCCAAAGACTGTAGACTGCAAAATTGTTCCGGTAATGCTCATTTCATAATTATTGTTACGCAGATCGGGCTGTATAACAGATTCAATTTTGGCCGGGAGATGACTTATACGGTCATGCAGCCCACGCTCTCCGTATTGATCTTTTTCAGGATCCCCGACATGAGTAAGGCCACATGTAACGAGTAGTCCGCCCGAAAAAGTATCAAGCCACAATACTTCCCTGTTGACAGCCGGATTGCCGGGGGTCACTCCCGAATGACTCAGCCATGCGAGGCTGTGCCGGTTAAAAAATGCATCGGCAATATCCATTGCGCGGTCGGGCAAAACTTTAAAACGCAGTCCTGACCCGGTATCAAACCAGGCTATCCTGGTGCCCCGGCCATTGCCATTGTCAAGCACTGAAGTTTCTATTCCTCCCAACTGGTGAAAATTTGATACTTTACCTTTCCATGCCGGACTTCCCGGATCATTACTCTCTGTTGTTGAATTATTTTTGTTCATCTGTTTAAAATTTTATAATTATTTGTTAATAAATATAAATAAAGAATTGTACTTAAAATATATGGGTTGGGTCTAAATAGGCTCCTCGCGCCCTTTTCAGGCAAATTTATTAAATTGTTTTTCAATTAATTATAAAAAACATAAGGTATTGATCAATAAAAATATACTTTTTATTCTAAACTCACATATTAAATTTTGTTGTAACCGGGAAGGATCATGGAATTAATACTTCTAAGAGGGTGCGAGAAGATTAAAAGGCCAGGCCGGGATATTTCGAAAGACCCAGAAAATGTTAATAATACACAACACTAACCATGGTGCAGACTTGTGGTAGAGAATATTTTGCTGTTCAGGTTTTATTATTTCACAGATCAGATTGTAAATGATCACTAAAAGGGCAGGTATGACAAGAAAGTTATTTTTTACTGCAGATACTGGATCCATATTAAGAATATTGTGCAGAGCACGTTGTGAACCGCAGCCCGGACAATAAAAACCCGTAATTGTGTAAAAGGGGCATGGTGGAAATAGTTTAGATGTAGCCGGATTAAAAAAATATAATAAGCCTGCTAACGAAAAAAATACCGTCAGCAGACTGATCCGGAATATTTTTTTCATTCGTTAAAATTTTTGTTTAAAAAAGTTCATGTTCGTTTCATCTCATTATAATTGTTAATTTTTTCGGCATTTGATGTAACTCGTCATTTATAATGTTTCTCCTGTGTGTAAGATAGTACATGACTCGTTTCATCTATCAGAGATCGAGAGAATCGAGAGCTTCCAGTCCGATCCCTGCTATCACACCAAAAGCCAGCAGGATTGTCCAGATAAGAGCAACGGCAAGTCCTGTGCCAAATGCCACCCATGCCCAGATCTTTGCATTTTTACTTGAGGCTATGGCGCCTGTTATGTCACCTGCCTGCCATTTAGAATTAACCTGAGCTGCATATATTATGGATATTATACCAAAAGGTATGCAACAGAGTATGGTTGAAAGGATTGCCCAGACAAGATAATTTGGAGGAGGGATTGACGGTTCACCTGGTTGTTGTTGAAAAGGTTGATCAGTCATAATACAAAAAATTTAGAGTTATGATCTATTTCTTTTCAAAAGTATTAGTTTCATTTTTAAAACGGAACAAAATATGAGAAAATTTTATTCATACCGGGTAAAAGGTCAATACTCAATCCCTTTTCTTGCTTCTACACCTTTAGTATAATAATGTTTAATTTCCTTCATTTCTGTGACCAGGTCAGCAATTTCAATCAGTTCTGCCGGTGCGTTACGCCCTGTTATAACTATCTCTGTTTCTGGGCTTTTCTTCATAATGGCAGCGATTAACTCTGGTGCAGAGAAGAGGTTAAAATAGATCGCTATGCTGGCTTCATCCAGGATAATCATATCATACAGGTCCTCCTCAATGATACGGGTAACTTCAGCTAGTCCTTTTCTTGCCGCATCAATATCTTTTTCTGTAGGTGTATTTAATATAAAAGTTTCTAATCCGTATTGTTTTAGTTTGATTTCAGGAATATACCTGTTCAAAGCCTCCGTTTCAGAATAAACTCTTCCTTTGACAAACTGCGCAAAAAATATTTTTTTACCCGCTCCGGCAGCACGGAGTGCAAGTCCTAAGGCTGCAGTTGTTTTGCCTTTTCCATTACCTGTATAGACCTGGATGTATCCTTTAGGTTTCATTCGTTTAAAATTTTATAATTACTTGTAAATAAT
>CAZBWK010000178.1:0-2644 GCA_964495655.1 uncultured Prolixibacteraceae bacterium
TTTTAATTTTCGCTTTTATCAACACTTTCCTATGTGGGAAACTTTAATTAATAATACAATCATAATGAAACGAGCATGTTTTTTAAATTAAAAAATAAACAAAAAAGCTATGAAACTAAAATTTATCCTTTTGCTTTTCTCTATTTCATTGGGTTATTATCAGATGAATGCTCAATCAATTGAGACCATTAAGCTCCCTTCACCTCAGAAAGGGGGAATGTCGCTGATGGAAGCTCTGGCCAACCGGCAATCGCAACGTTCCTATAGCAGTAAGGAATTAACGCAACAGCAGATGTCCAACCTCCTTTGGGCCGCATACGGCATTAACCGGCCGAATGGTTACAGAACAGCTCCATCGGCACGAACTGCACATGAGTATGATATTTACATCATTAAAAATGATGGCTGGTATATGTATGATGCAGAACAACACGCCATGCTGAAAATGGGCAGTGAAAATTTACAGGCCTATGCAGGAACTCAGGATTTTGTTCAAACCGCGCCGGTAAACCTGGTTTTTGTGGCCGATTTCGACAAGATGGCAAGTTTCAGTGAGGAAATGCAGGTTTTCTATTCTGCCACCGATGTGGGTTATATTTCTCAAAATGTCTACCTGTATTGCGCGGCCGAAGGCCTGGCAACAATTGTTCGCGGACAGATTGACAAAGCAAAAGCAAAAGAGGTTTTAAAACTTCGTCCCAACCAACATGTTATACTGGCCCAGACGGTGGGTTATCCGGGAGAATAAACATAGCGGTAAAATTATGAGGAAGCTGCCCGGGGTAGTGAAGCCATCAGCAGGATGGAAGTAAAACAGCAAGTTGTATTGTTCATGCCAATTTTATAAACTAACCAATCTTTTAAAAATCACCAGTACTAATTCCAAATTATCTCAAAATAGAATTCCAGTCATCTGCCGATGAAATATTTCTATACAGCCGCATTCCCTATAAATAAGGGAGCATCCGGACCGACAGGTATTCCCAGCAGCATCCAGACGATAAGAATAATTGCCCAGACTATAAGAAAAACGATTGTATAAGGCAACATGGTAGCTATAACTGTTCCTATTCCGGCTTTTGGGTCGTATTTTTGAATAAATGCCACTATCAATGCAAAATAAGACATCATAGGTGAAATAATGTTGGTCACGCTGTCGCCAATACGGTATACAACCTGTGTCAATTCAGGTGAAATTCCCAACAGCATAAACATCGGGATAAAAACCGGTGCCATCACTGTCCATTTTGCAGATGCACTACCCATAAACAAGTTAATAAATCCTGTCAGTAAAATGAATGCAAGCATCATGGGAATGAAGCTAAGTCCTGATGATTCCAGCAATCCGGCTCCTTTAATCGCAAAGATCAAACCAAGGTTAGTCCATTTAAAATAGGCCACAAATTGTGCAGCAAAAAACACAAGAACAATATACATTCCCAATGTTTCCATCGATCTAGCCATTCCCTTCATGATATCACTGTCGTTCCTGACAGATCCCGATCCAATCCCATAAGCGATACCGAGCAGGGCAGCAACAATAAAAATAATACTTACGATACCCTTCATAAATGGAGAGTGTAAAAGACTTCCTGTCGCAGGATCACGTAAAAATCCTGTCGCAGGAACAGTTCCTGCCACTAATGAAATTGTTATCCCGACAAAAGTAAAGAAGGCATATTTCAACCCCTTCTTCTCTTCAGGAGTAAGCCCTTGTAATTCTTCTGCTCCGGCAGATTCCTTGTATCTGCCAAATCGCGGAGAAATAATTTTTTCGGTCACCCAGGTCCCGGAAGCTGCAATAAAGAAGGTAGAAATAAACATAAAATAAAAATTGCAAGCCGGATTTACCAGGTAATCCGGGTCAATGATCTGTGCAGCTTCCTGTGATAGTCCTGCCAATAACGGATCGATGGTTCCCAACAAAAGATTAGCGCTGTAACCACCACTCACGCCGGCAAATGCTGCGGCCATCCCGGTTACAGGGTGTCTGCCAACTGCCATAAAAATTATCGCCGCCAAAGGTATGAGCAGGACATAGCCGACCTCACTTGCCGTATTGGAAAGTACTCCGGCGAAAACGACTACAAAGGTCAAAATCTTTTTAGGAGATTTTAAAACCATAAGACGCAGTGAAGTTCCGATAAAACCTGTACTTTCGGCAATCCCGATTCCCAGCATTGCAACCAATACCACTCCAAGAGGTGCAAATCCGGTGAAATTTGTAACCATTTCTGCAAGAATCCGGTGCAGACCTCCAATTGTCAGTAAATTCACAGGTTCAATGGTTTCCCCGGTTCCGGGATGTTCAACTGACAGGTTAAATAAACTTGTGATGCCTGACAAAATAACCACCAGTAAGGCAAACAACGCAAAAAGCGTAGCAGGATGCGGAAGGGCGTTACCTACCCTTTCCACGGTATTTAGCATTCTTCCTACGAAATTCCTTTTCTTCATATGTAAAATGAGAAACCGGCAGAACACACTCCTGTCGGCAAATAGTTCTGCTGCAATATTCAACAATCACAAATATGACAAAAAATGAATATTTACCAAACCGAACCACCGGGAAATTTGCAAATTATAATTTTGAGCCCACTCCGAAAAGTCAGAGGGGCGGTTAATAATTAATTTAATTCAAAAT
>CAZBWK010000179.1:0-2588 GCA_964495655.1 uncultured Prolixibacteraceae bacterium
AATACCTGTCACTTCCCATAGCGATAAGCAGGTCACGGTCCTTATCGTAAATTATCTCAGGTGCAGCTCCCCAATGCAAATTAGGAGGAATATTTGTTTGTTCCGGTTTAGTCCATGTCTTCCCGTTATCATAGCTTTCCGCCTGAACAAAAGGGTGGCCAAATCCTCTGTCATCATCTCTCTGAAGAACTATAATTCTGTTGTTGCCGCACCATGCCCCTGCAATTTCATTCATCCTGTATTCCTCCCCGTCTGAAGTATAAGAAAATTCATCCCATGAAGAGCCATCATCACTAAATGCTATATATCTTCTTCTGGCTGTATAAATTCTGTTTTCATCCCAGTCATAAAGAAAGCCAGTCATTGTATATTTCCCGATGTCCGGGTTATAAAACATCTGCCCGGTGCTCATATTACCTCTCATTTTAAGAGCTTCAGCGTCGCTCATTGATGGATTTTTCTGAGACTGTGACCATGTTTTACCGTCGTCATCACTATAAATAAAATACCTTCCTTCAGTATTTCCACCGTCATAGTGTCTGAAAAAAACAACAATTCTTCCGTCTTCTGTTACTCCGCCATGAATATTCCGGTCGTCATATTTATGGCTGTTATAAACGGTTTGGACTTGGCCCCATTTATCCTGAAGAGGATCGTACTCAATTTTTGCAATATAACCGTCAGTCCCGACATGATCCCCTTTGATTCCAGGGTCCATCCTGAATATAAGAAGGATTTTCCCATTTTTCAATGGAGCCAGAAATCCCTCACTTGTATGGTCATCGTTACAAATTACAGGTTTATACGGGGAAACATAAACTGTCCATATTTTTTTATCTGTCCTTTCTTTCGAACTTTCTTTACAAGCGACTGACAAAAGGCATAATGTAAAAAACATCAAACCAAATAATTTTTTGTTCATTTGAATATAATTTAGTAAAAAATAATCAACTATCTTTAAAGGAGTTAATCCCTTTACCCCTGACTTTCTTTTTTCTTAATATGCACAATATATCTTAAATTCTATATAAACCATTAGGTTTCCTCCAATGAATTCGTGCGGCGAACACACTTCCGTCACTGCCATATTTTTCAGTTCCTGGACGTAACATCACCTCAGCCGTAGTCACCCATGTCTCATTTTTGCTTATATCAGTTACCCCGAAATTCCCCAGAGTAGCTCCTCTTTCCGGAACTAAAACAGATTCGGTATCCCGAATAACACAAAGCTTCTCCGGATCAACTTGTGCCATAAACAAAGGAGCCCTGTGTCTTGTAACATGATCGTTAAAAGCTCCTCTCCGGGTATAGACTAAAAATAATCCGTCACTGTGAGTTACCCAGTGCTGCTGAGTATTATAATTTCCTATTTCACTGCCATCGTCAAATGTCCATGGCCTTGGTTTTTCAAAATGCAATCCGTCAGTTCCTTTTGTTACAAATCCTTTTTGATCATTCCTGATCGTAAGGAAGTATTTATCCTGGAAGTAAGTAAGTGAAGGCTCTCCAAATCCTCTTGGCACATTAGTAGTTAACTCATCACCATGTTCCATCCATTGTAGTTTATGGCCGTCGAATTCACACAAGACAATAGTTACTGTACTAAGACTCCCTCTTCCCGGTGGACGAAAATAAACCGGTAAAAGAACAGAACCGTCGGGTTTGTCTAAACGTTGTGTACTTCCTGCTCCGCAATCGGAAAATTTACCGGGATCAGGAACCTCCAGTTTATGCCATGGTAACCAGACATTTGTGTCAGGATTATAGACTGAGTACGAAGTATGCCTGGGCCTGCGACCGGGGGTGAATTTCCAGTCAGGTCCATAAACTACAGTATGGCCGGTTCCAAGCAACACCTTTGAACCATGATGCCATCGGGGCCAGAAATCACTAACAACCACAGGCTTTTTAACCCCATCTATCTCTTCAAAATGCGGGGAAAGAGGAGCTAATTCTTCCGGACTGCTCCATGTTTTTCCCAGATCATTAGTTATCAGTCCGTAGATATTATTAAAAACATCACTTCCCGAGATCAGGTTCATTGTCATTACCACACGAGGCAGTCCGTCAATTCCTGCACCGGGCACAATCCCGGCACGGGGATGCACCCAACTTCGCCTTTTTTCATCAAAAAGGCGTGCCGGAGTATCAAGAGACAATCTGTACTTTACCTTCTTACCCTCAGAAAAAAAAGAATTCACGGTCATTGGCATGCAAAGTGTTGAAATACCTCCAATAAGGGAATTCTTCAGAAATTTTCGTCGTCCCTCCGATATGTTAGCGGATCTTAATATAAATTCAGAATCATTCATAATTATAGTAGAATTAATGTTTTAATCTAAGTCACAAGTTATCAGTCTGAACATAGAGAGATCAGATCTCTCATCTCAAGGTCGTTCCTGTCGCGGCAAAAAAAGATGGCTGCATCTTTGAGAACCTGAGTTTCATTCAGTGTCCCTTCTTTGTCAATATTAAGCTTATTTATGCCTGGTTTAACACTACCTTGGTCAGCCTCAAAAATATACAATCCGTCTTCTGTAGCATTTTTGAATTTTGATTCTGATTCATTAACTTTAATAACGAGATCG
>CAZBWK010000180.1:0-2494 GCA_964495655.1 uncultured Prolixibacteraceae bacterium
TACGAATATTTCTACCTGGCAACTCTTTATGGTGCCGTGCCTCTGATCACTAATGTATTAACTATAGAAGAGGCCAATAATCAAAGCCGTACGCCTCAGAATGACGTTCTGGATTTTGCTATCCAGGAACTTACTGCAGCAGCCCCTGACCTTCCGGCTGACAGGCCTGACTCTGAAAGAGGCAGGATTGTAAGGGCTGCAGCTTACGGAATTAAAGGCAGATCGTTAATGCACCAGAAAAAATGGTCTGATGCAGCTGCTGCATTTAAATCAGCTATGGATCTGAATGTACATATAATTGACCCGCGCTATAAGGAACTGTTTTCTGAAAAAGGCGAAAGCAGTAAAGAGAATATCCTGTTTACAAACTGTCTTGCAGGACTCTATGGCAATACTCACAACCAGAGGAATTATCACCCTGACTTTTACGGGGGTTATTCAGAAAGCTTCCTGTATCAGAACCTCATTGATGCTTACCCGATGAATGACGGATTGCCAATCGATGAATCTCCACTCTATGATCCTGCAAATCCTTTCGATAACCGCGACCCGAGGCTTTATGCAAACGTTTTCCTGCCTTTCTATACAGAATTTCGCGGAGAAGTATATGACCCGACAAATGAACTGGGAGGCCTTGTTGGTGCAACCGGGTATGGACAAAAGAAAATGGTCACAGAAGATTACGAAGGTGACTGGGGATCATCAGGCGATGATATTATCCGTATGCGCTATGCAGAGATACTTCTGAGCTACCTGGAATGTAAACTGGAAGCCGGTGATGCTATCACCCAGAGCTTACTTGATGAAACTATCAATAAAGTAAGAGCAAGGGCAGCAGTTAATATTCCTCCTGTTACAGAGACCAACGCTGCAGCATTGCGTGAAATAGTACGTAATGAAAGACGTATTGAATTCAACCAGGAAGAGTTCATCAGATGGTGGGATATCCGCAGATGGGGAATAATGGTTGAACGTGTGAACAGGAAATTCTATGGGTTGAAACTGACTGATGACCCGGAAAATTATACTGATTACGCAGTTGAAACAACAGGTAAATATCGCGGACATAAAATCGTTCTTGATAAAACCGGCAGTGTCGATTCTAAATATGAATTACTGCCTATACCTATATATGAAATAAATATTAATCCAAGTCTGCAACAGAATCCAGGCTATTAATATTGGACTTAAGCAGGCTATTTGTAAATCAACAGGACCTTTCAGATCCGGCAGATTACAAATAGTCTGCTTTTTTTTGCCCGGAAATGGATCATTATTATGAGCTTTTACCTGAACAGGTTGATGCTGCTTATTAATCCGGAAGACGTAGTGTGTTTTACTTTAAAAAATTAATTGAACAGAAAAGCCGAATCGAAAATAGTATAACAATACCGAAAAAAATTGCCATAAAAAAAATTCACCAATTTAATAATCGCCTGCCTTAAACAAACTGTATTACTGCTTAAACTGGACAAAACTCTGTTGAGCTAATAACTTTTTGGAATTCAACAAGATACATTACAAAAATTAAGCTATCCCGGCTAAAACCGGGGCGCTTAAGAAATATTAATCTGAATCATGAAAAAAATTGCATTAATTACCCTTCTCATTGCTGCATCAAACTCTATTCTGTTTTCTCAAAATATTCATCAGCCAAAATATTGCCTGTTTTACGACAACCATACAATGCCTGCATGTCCTGATGTTGGCGAAACTTTTGATGCAGAAGAATTTACCGACAGACTGAAAGATTGCGGTGTTGATTACCTCACCTTTCATGCCCGCTGTAATCTTGGCATGGCCTATTATGATACTAAAATAGGAATTAAACATCCTTCTCTGAAATATGATCTCTTCGGACAACTTGCTGATGCCTGTAAAAGAAAAGGAATAGCGCTGACTGCATACCTGAACGGAGGTATCAGCAGTGCAGAAAGCTTAGAAAACCGCGACTGGAACACAATATATTTCGATGGCCGTGAATACCGCGAGCCCCGAATGACCCCTTATGTAAGGACTATGTGTTACAATACTCCTTTTCGCGACCACCTGATTGCAATGGTGGAGGAGATTGCCACTAACTATCCTGTTTCCGGATTTTTTATCGATTGCCTGCAAAACTTTCCCTGCGTTTGTCCCGTTTGTGTCAGAGAGATGAAAGAGAAAGGCATCGATCACAATGACCTCCAGGAAGTCATTAATTTTGCCGAATTCTCTGCACTGAGACTTTCAAAAGATATTTATGACGCAGCAACTGCAATCAATCCAAACCTGCTTATATATCATAACAATCCAGGTTATGAAGAACAATTCAATTTCAGTACATACTTTGAAGTGGAATGTCTCCCTGCAGGAGCCTGGGGATATGAATACCTCCCGGTATTGTCTCATTATCTGCGTACTCTCGGCGATATGCCAATACTTAATATGACCGGCAGGTTTTATGACTGGGGTGACTTTGGCGGATTAAGGCCCGAGGCTGCCATCATGTCGG
>CAZBWK010000181.1:0-2317 GCA_964495655.1 uncultured Prolixibacteraceae bacterium
CGAAGTGGTTACATTCGTTCTCAAATTTTTAATTAATTTATTTACAAATAATTATGAAATTTTAAACGAATGAGAAAGTCTGTAATTATCTTAAGGCTGATTATAGCAGTAATCCTGTGCTGCAATATATTATCCTCAAATGGTCAGGACCCTTACCGGTTTATTAAAAGAATTGAGGCCCTTGACAGTATGCAATATAAATTTAACCACGATAAAAAACTTGCAGTTTTTACAGGAAGCTCAACTATTTTAATGTGGAAAGATATTCAGTCATATTTCCCGGGGACCAATGTTATCAATAATGGATTTGGAGGATCACATTTCAGTGATCTCCTGCATTTCTACGACAAACTGATAATCAAACATTCTCCAGATTTCCTTTTCATCTATGAAGGCGACAATGATATAGCTTATAGAAAAAAAGTACCGGATATAGTTAAAACTGCAAAAACGATTATCAATAAAGCGGTCAAAGATCTTCCTGATGCTAAAATAATTATTATCTCTGCAAAGCCAAGCATTGCAAGAGAGCATCTGAAAGATGATTACATCTCTCTTAACAAAAGACTTGAAAAATTGTGTAAACGATACTCCGGTGTAGTGTTTGCTGACATTTGGAGCCCAATGACTGACGATCATGGGAATGTTTTAAAAAATATATTTCTTGATGATGGCCTGCACATGAATAACAAAGGATATCAGATATGGGCAGAAGCTCTCTCTGAATTTTTAAATTAACAGCATATAGTGAATCAGCCGTGCGGGATTTATAAACTATTTATTGGAAATTTTCAAAGTAATTATAAGGCTCTCGTCAGAACTGACAAGTACATTATTTATTTTATAATAAACCTTCAACTCACTTTGTGATCCTACCTGATCTGAATTTCCCCTCAATTCCAGTGGTGTAACCCGGTGTGCTTTCAGGACAGTATTTCCCGGAGCATCGAAGCCTATTCCCGGTTGAACCAATTCCAGTTGGAATTCAATATCTGAACTGTTTTCAACGGTAACATACTTTGTTCCTCCGTTTTTTAATGTCCCCTGCGGATTATGAATCTTAACAGATGCAAAAAACAGGGCTTCCAGCAAATCTGCAGGTCCTGCAAGGGTATTATTAAAAAAGGCTGCGGTTCGCCTGTTGAATAATGCCTCCCTAATTCCTCCCTTAGTTCTGCTTCTGGAAAATACAAGAGTAAGGGGTCTTGAACTGTTTTCCAAATCATATAACATATTTACAGGACTATGTACATCTGAATTACTAAACATGGTCAGCTTCTTTTTAACAGCCCAGTCAATCGCTTCCGGGTAATACTCCTTCTCATTAAACACTTCTATGCCATGCATCAAATCATTATTCAATAATTGTGTATGTTCATCCCACCAAAGTGTGGTATCCGGTTGCTGGGCTCTCCATCCCGGGTGGTTCCAGATAATAAATGCACCCTGGTCGCGGGCCTCTCTTATTGCATCCAAGACATTTTCACGTTCAAGCAAATTGGCATTTTTTATAAAAAGGCAGTTCAAATGGCCGGGAGGCATACTTCTGGTAATTTCAACCCCTCTAATAAGCAGTATATTAAGATTCACAGCCAGAGGCTCTGCAATTTCATATGACCGGTTGTGGTCTGATACAATATCTTTCGAATGCGGCCTGTACTCAATATGATCAGTGATTGAAACGGCATCCAGTCCGTCACGCCATGCCTCCTCAACCCTGACAGTAGGCCAGACTGTGCCATCTGAAAATACGGTATGCATATGAAAATCACATTTTAATGTTTTGAATCCGGGTATGTCGGGGATGTGTATGATCTTTCGGGATTGGCTGTATAAAATAGACAAACTGCATATGACACAGATTAAAGTTAAAATAAATCTTCTTCTCATCATCTTCGGATTTTAATCATCATATTTTATCCGAAATATCTGGTTTTTTTATCTGTTTTACAACTATTATAACTACGAAATTATTTTGAAACGAGCATAATTGTAAAATCACCTAAGGGTATTATTAAAACTAATGCGAGTTCCATATGATACCTTTGAAAATAATTAATTTTAATCATATGAAATTTAATTTAACGATACTCAGACAAAACACCATGTCATTATTTTTGAAATAATTATGAATAGCCTTGATTGATGTTTAAAATATTTCAATATTTGTCAGCTAATTCAAAAATCAGACAGAACATATTATTCATAATATGTGTGAAACGGTCATCCCTGCAATAACCGGGATAAAAGAATATGATTAAAAATTGAGCCCACTCCGAAAAGTCAGAGGGGCGGTTAATAATTAATTTAATTCAAA
>CAZBWK010000182.1:0-2275 GCA_964495655.1 uncultured Prolixibacteraceae bacterium
ACCCTTCTTCAACAACCTAATTTAGGGTAGGCTGGCATACATGAAAATCTGTGATAATTTATATGAGCTGTCTAAAAAAGCCCTGTGCCCCCTTTTTAGAGTGATCTCAATGTTAATTCCGTTATTAATTTTATTTAATAAATATTGTCAACATGTTTTCATTTAGAAAAAATATTTTAATATTTGCATCTGAACGTAAAAAAATGAATTTAATAAATAACATATCAATTCTCAGCCTGATTATCGGCATTATTCTTCTAAGCAGGAATAGATGAGGATGGTATGTATTTAATTATAAAAAATCTGGAATAAGCCATTCTCATAAAAAGAGGATGGCTTTTTTCGTAAAATATATGATTACAGAACATAATTAAACAGTATAAAACAATGAGTGACAGACTTTACATTTTTGATACCACCCTGCGCGACGGCGAGCAGGTTCCCGGGTGTCAGTTGAACACAGTGGAAAAGATTGAAGTTGCCAAAGCATTGCAGGAACTTGGGGTTGATATTATTGAAGCAGGATTCCCCGTTTCCAGTCCGGGCGACTTTGAATCAGTGGTGGAGATATCTAAAGCGGTGACCTGGCCTTCTATTTGTGCCCTGACCCGCGCAGTTCCAAAAGATATTGATGTAGCTGCCGAATCCCTGAAATATGCAAAAAAAAGCAGGATTCACACCGGCATCGGCACATCATATTACCACATCTATAAAAAACTAAACTCGAATCCTGATGCTATTATTGAACGCGCTGTGGATGCCGTTAAATATGCTAAAAAATATGTTGAAGACATAGAGTTTTATGCAGAGGATGCAGGCCGGACAGAAAATGAATATCTTGCACGGGTTGTGGAAGCTGTTATCAAAGCCGGTGCCACAGTGGTTAACATCCCTGACACTACAGGATACTGCCTGCCCCTGGAATATGGCGAAAAGATCAGGTACCTGAGGGAGAATGTAAAAGGTATACATAAGGCAATAATTTCGACTCATTGTCATAATGACCTTGGCATGGCAACTGCCAATACGGTTTCAGGAATAATAAACGGAGCGAGGCAGGCAGAGGTGACAATAAACGGCATTGGTGAACGTGCAGGCAATACCTCACTCGAAGAGGTGGTTATGACAATGAAAAGTCGCAATAAGGTACTTGGCATTAAAACAGGTATAAATACAAAAAATATCTACCGTACCAGCAGGTTGGTCGCCACCCTGATGAATATGCCGGTACAGCCTAACAAAGCAATCGTCGGTCGCAATGCATTTGCTCATTCTTCAGGGATCCATCAGGACGGCGTTCTGAAACATCGTGAAAATTATGAGATCATAGATCCTGTAGACGTGGGTATCAACGAATCAGTTATTTTGCTTACGGCCCGCAGCGGACGTGCAGCGCTGAAGCACCGCCTGGAAATAATGGGATATAAACTCAGCAAAGATAAGCTGGACGAGATATATGAGGAGTTCCTGAAGCTTGCTGACAAGAAAAAAGATATCCGCGACGATGATATTGCACTGCTTGCAGGTGATGCAAGGCGCAAAGAGCATCGCATCAAGCTGGATTTCCTGCAGGTGCTTTCAGGCAAAAATGTTGTCCCGGCCGCTATTGTAAGGCTTGACATCGCAGGAGAGAAATTTGACGCTACATCAACAGGCAACGGACCTGTCGATGCTGCAATAAAAGCAGTTAAGCAGATCATCCGCCGGCAGGTTTCAATAGAAGAGTTCCTCGTTCAGGCAATCACCCGCGGAAGTGATGATATTGGCAAGGTACACATGCAGATACTATTTAATGATTCAATATATAACGGGTTTGGAGCACATACCGACATCGTTACTGCCTCAGTGGAAGCATTCCTGGATGCAGTAAATAAATTTCCGGTAAGTCAGTAACATTAAAAATAAAATTGATGACAGCTAAAACATTATTTGATAAAATATGGGATTCACATGTAGTGAAATCAGTCGAAGGCGGACCTGACGTTCTTTATATCGACCGCCATCTTATACATGAAGTAACCAGTCCTGTGGCATTTCTGGGACTTAAAAAGCGCGGACTGAAGGTTTTCAGGCCTGGTCAGACCACAGCTACTCCGGACCATAATGTGCCGACAGAAAACCAGCATCTTACTATTATGGATGAACTGTCGCGGAACCAGGTGGAGATGCTCAAAAAAAACTGTGGCGAACATGGAATTAAATACCACGATCTGCAGACAGAAGGGCATGGCATAGTTCATATCATAGGGCCTGAAATGGGACTCACTCAACCTGG
>CAZBWK010000183.1:0-2270 GCA_964495655.1 uncultured Prolixibacteraceae bacterium
AATCGGAATGACATCCGTATTCAGTGTTGAGGGGAAAAACATCCCATGCACTGTTATCGAAGCCGGTCCTTGTGTAGTCACACAGGTAAAAACAAAGGAGAAGGAGGGCTATGATGCACTTCAGCTTGCCTTTGGATCCAAAAAGGAACGGAAAGCAACCAAGGCCGAATTCGGGCACTATAAAAAAGCGGGTATTCCTCCTAAACACAAATTGGTTGAGTTTAAGAACACATACCAGGAAGAGTATAAACTTGGAGATGAGATTACGGTAAATATTTTCCATGAGATGGATTATGTTGATGTAGTCGGCGTTTCAAAGGGAAAAGGTTTCCAGGGTGTAGTAAAAAGGCATCACTTCCGTGGTGTGAATGACCAGACACATGGTCAGCATAACAGGCTCCGTGCTCCGGGGTCTATCGGTGCATCTTCCTGGCCGAGCAGGGTGTTTAAAGGAATGCGAATGGCAGGAAGGACAGGTAACAGGAATAATACCATTGAGAACCTGTTGGTTATGAAGATTATTCCTGAGAAGAATATTTTAGTGGTGAAAGGTTCGGTGCCTGGCGCCAAGGGTTCATACTTAATTATTAGGAAACAATGGAACTAAGTGTACTGAATATAGAAGGAAAAGATACCGGCAGAAAGATTACCCTGAATGACCGGATATTTGATGTTGAACCGAATGATCATGCCATCTATCTTGATGTTAAGAACTATATGGCAAACAGACGGCAGGGGACTCATAAAACCCTTGAGCGTGCAGAAGTTTCCGGGAGTACCCGTAAGATTAAGAGACAAAAGGGCACCGGGACAGCACGTGCAGGCAGTATAAAAAATCCTCTTTTCAGGGGAGGCGGCACAATTTTCGGGCCCAGGCCCAGGGATTACGGTTTTAAACTGAACAAAAAGATCAAACAGCTGGCCAGAAAATCTGCACTGACCTATAAGGCACGTGAGAATAGTATTCTGGTAGTTGAGGATTTCAATTTGGATGCGCCGAAAACAAAGGAATTTATCAATATTAAGAACAATCTGAAAATAACTGATAAAAAGTCACTTTTCGTTTTACCGGCCGAAAATAATAATATATATTTGTCCTCCAGAAATTTACAAGACGTATCGGTTGTATCTGCTTCATATATAAATACTTACCAGATATTAAATGCCAAAACCGTTGTACTTTTGGAAAGTTGCGTCACGAAAATTGAAGAGATGTTTAATATTTAAGGTTAACAGGAGATGGATATTTTAATAAAACCAGTGGTTACGGAAAAGATGAACAACCTTACTGAAAAGTTCAGGAGGTACGGATTTGTCGTCGATAAAAGGGCAACCAAGCCACAGATAAAAAAAGCTGTGGAGTCGTTTTATAATGTCAGGGTAAACTCGGTGAATACATCTATATACGGAGGGAAGGTTAAATCGAGATACACCAAATCAGGTGTGATCTCAGGTAAGACCGGCAGTTACAAAAAAGCGATTGTAACATTGGCAGAAGGAGACAGTATTGATTTTTACAGTAATATTTAATTATTTATGGCAGTAAGGAAATTAAAACCAGTAACTCCGGGTCAGAGGCATAAAATAATAGGCGCCTTTGATACCATTACTGCATCGACACCTGAAAAGTCATTGTTGGAGCCCCTGCGGAAGACTGGTGGCAGAAATAACCAGGGCCGCATGACAATGAGGTATAGAGGTGGGGGACATAAGCGTAATTATCGTATAATTGATTTTAAGCGTGATAAAGATGGTGTTAATGCAGTTGTTGATTCTATACAATATGATCCTAACAGGTCATCACGCATTGCGCTGCTTAATTATGAAGATGGTGAAAAGAGGTATATAATTGCACCAACAGGATTACAGATCGGACAGACGATAAGGAGCGGTTCGGGAGTGGAGCCGGAAATCGGAAATGCACTTCCTCTTGCAGAAATTCCTCTGGGAACACTTGTTCATAATATTGAACTGAAGCCCGGACAAGGAGGAAAAATGGCAAGGAGTGCCGGTTCATATGCACAGTTGACCTCGCGTGAAGGGAAATATGCTATTTTAAAACTCCCTTCCGGCGAATCGAGGATGGCGCTGACAAGCTGCAGGGCTACGATTGGCATGGTTGGAAATCCTGAGCATAACATTGAAAAGTCGGGAAAAGCCGGCCGTTCAAGATGGCTTGGAAGAAGGCCCCGTGTGCGTGGTGTTGTTATGAACCCTGTCGATCACCCGATGGGGGGTGGTGAAGGACGTGCCTCCGGAGGTCATCCGAG
>CAZBWK010000184.1:0-2071 GCA_964495655.1 uncultured Prolixibacteraceae bacterium
CCCCTGATGCTGAAGGTATATTATAGGAGACAACAGCCCCGCAGACCCCGGGATCATTGTCAACTGTGATATCAGAGGGACATTCACATTTTTGGGAAACCCACAGAAGGGAGTTTGCAATCAGTAAAACTGCATTTGGATCAGAATAAGTATCCCTCGGCCATAAATTCAGGTCAACTGCCCTGGCATTGTTTGTTCCAATATTTTCCCTCACTGCAACTGCCGGTTGACCGTTATTCCAGTCAGCGATTACTGTTGAACCGGGATTTAATGGTGCATTACAATGGAAATAAGTATTTAATGATAAAGAGCTAATGCCATCCATAACAGGGTGGGCAGCATCATAAATTGTGGCCGATGAGACATTACCATTTGAATAATAAGCTGCTGTTCCAAAAACAGCATAATCTGAACCCAGGTTCAGGTTCCAGCCACTATAATTAGTAAGTACACTTGTAACGACTCCTCCTCCGGAATCCAGATAGTCCCTGAGTGCCTGGCATACAGAAGAATAGTCATGTCCACCTGTATTCATATAGACAATAACTGCATCATAATCCTGTAAATCGGCCACAGTGATGCCCGGATTAGGATAGAATGATAATAAGGTTGCTGAAGTAAATCTGCCGGTTGCCATTAAGCTACTTTGAAAACTGGCTGCTTCACCATAATCACTTCCGTCAGAATAAAGTATAAGTGCATCAATTTGACAGCCGGAATAACCATCTTCCTGCTGAAGAAATTGGGAAGCAGAAAAAGTATTGGCACTTTTCAGATTATTTTTTTTGTCCGGATAACTATCCGACAAGTTTTTTACCTGTGCATACGCACTAAAAGTAAAAACCAAAACAGATAAAAAGATAAAGTAGAATTTTTTCATAAAGCAAAACTTTTAAAGATTTGGAATTGTGTTTCATTTGTGGTGTAAAAATAATCCAAATTAAATAAGACATGCAGTCAAATTGTAAATTGATGTGTCAAAAAGTAAAAATCACATCTTCAATTCTTAAATGTTCTATCTTTGTACCGTGAAAAGAATTTTAAAAATATTGGGTATTTTTACTGTGTTCTTCTGTTTTTCATTTAACACAGTATACGTCAATTATCCGCTTCCCCGGATTAAATGTCCGGTATCTTCTGAAAGGCCCGATATAATTAAAGAAAGGTCTTTACATTTATTTTTGTATTTAGAAAAAAGTGAGAGTTCAGTTAGTTTGGCTACCAGCAGCATACCAACACTTCACAATTATTTCCACAAAAATTTTCCGGGGATTTGCAATGCTTCACAATACCCGGAATATAATCCGTTTAATCATAATTTCTATTTTGAAGAGGAGATAGAGATCAACCTTTGCAGACCGGATATTATTTATCCCTTTCACTACTTTTTTTGAACTGTTTTAAAGTTGATGCATCCTTATGGAATTGAATTTTTAAATTTTGCAGGACAGACAGGCCTGCCATCACTCATTTAACAACTTTAAAATGGATTCAGGAACAATTATAGTGGGAGCTATATTAATAGCTCTGTGTATATTGCCTGTTGTTATAACAGAAACATCAAGAAAAAAGAGAGAGAAAAAATTATTCAGGTTATTAACATCTGAAGCAGAGGGACAGAACTGTAATATCACTAAATTTGAGCAGTGCTGTAACAATATCATCGGTCTTGATGAGGCAAATAAGGTTTTATTTTTTATGAAAAAAAGTGATTCCGGGATTATTAGCAGGTTTGCAGACCTTAAGGAGATTCAAAATTGCAAGGCTCAAAACTTCTCGGGGAGTTCAGATAACAATGGTAAAAATTACCAGTATACCAGGAAGGTTGAACTGGTGTTGAAGCCAACTATAAAAAACAAGCCGGATGTTGTAATAGAAATTTTCGATGCAGACGAAGGCCTTCAGCTAAGCGGTGAACTGCAGTTTGCAGAAAAATGGTCAGAAATGATCAGAGGGATTCTGAAAAAACATTGAAACAGGTGAATTATATTTCAAAAATTTAATTTATTTGAACAATATTGAGCCCACTCTAAAAAGTGGATATTTTAGAAATTAAAAAATTTTATAATAA
>CAZBWK010000185.1:0-1813 GCA_964495655.1 uncultured Prolixibacteraceae bacterium
AATAAAAATACATATATGACCATATTCAAGTCAATATTTACTCTAAAAACGTTCAAGGCTGAAGAAATTGGCCTGAAAAAAAGAGAATTGACCTGATTTTTTAAATTTTGAAACGTTCCTTGACATGTTTGTTGTGTAAATTTGATAATTCTGACAAGGTTTATCCACAGGCCTCTGCTGTGGGCCCACATTTGCTGTTTCAAAATGCCACGGTATTTGGTTTTTTTGTTATGAAGCGTACAAGCCAAATGAAAAATTGTCGCTTCCACATTGTTTCGTTTTCGAAGCTCCTCGATTGGGCGCTCGTGCATTTTTTTTCGCAACCGTGATGCCCTTATCTGATTTTGGCCAAAATACTTTTTGCCTTTTTCGGTAAGAATGTACCACCTGTCTTCTTTGCTGTTTTTGCGTTTTTTTACAGGTGATGCTATCTGGGTCTGGCCTGTTGCCATGTCTGTAACATGAAGCCCGTCGGGCTCCATCTCAAGCTGATACCTTGACTCCTGGCCTTGCATTCCGGTATAGACCATGTCTATACCTTCACAAAAGGGATCATTTTCAGGGCTTTGATAAGCACCGTCAGCATATACTGTTTCAACTCTCTGCCCGGTAACCTGGGTTGTTGCTTCTATTGCCGGCCTGACAAACTCAGTATCAGGAGTATTGGCAGGCCTTACATCAATATTTGTAATCAAATCCAGGGGACCCTCTGATGCAGTTTCGGTAACATTGGCACTGTAACCTTTTACTTTTTGTTCGCCTTTTTGACGGTAGGCTCCATCCGGATCATGAGGAGACTGCAGACTATCGGAAGAGATCTCTTCTTTGGGACGAAGTTCAATCTTCTGATCTTCAATCACTTTATATTGTTCTTCAAATACCCGTCTGAGAAGTTGAAACTGACTGCCGGAGTTACTGTAAAAAAGCTTTATAAGCTTATATGCCAGTATGCCTATCTGCTGCATGCGGGATTTAATTTCATCCCTTGTGCTGCGATAAACGGTCTTTTGTGATTCTTCTTCCAGAAGCTGCTTTAATTGTTCTTTATCTGATGTCGATATTAAATTCAGCTCCTGCTTACTGAGTGATTTGTAAAAAAGGGTCAGGGTTTGATGAATGATTTCATAACGGGAATAATAAGCAATATTGCTGCCGATTAACTTACTGTCCATACGGATACTATTTCCGCTGACGTTGAAATCACTTATCTGGTCACTGGTGATCTGGTTGAAAGTAATTCCAAAAAGATCTTCTCCCTTTTTCCTGTGATGTTCATAGATGCGCTTGCGAAGAAGGTAATAGGTTGATTCGGCAGGAATCTCATCAGTCAGGTTGTACAACCCTAATGCGCTGCGAACCAATATGTTAAACCTGCATTGCTCAAAGAGCTGCATATCGCTCCAGTTCATGGCTTCTTTTAATATCATCATGCCCAGTAAAAGAGAGACAGAAGCATTGGGTGCGCCCATCCTGTCACTGAACAGTACCTGATAGGGTGATTCATCAATGCGGGAGATGACCTGAGCGCGGAACTGGTTGTGCCAGGCTGAAGGATCGTTGAAAAGCTTTTTGGATTTTCCTTCAAGCACTGCAGGAATGCCCCCGAAAAGGTTTATCTGCGGATCCCGGTTTGATTTTCTAAACATACGGCTATGAAGATTGATTACAGCCATGAATATAATAAATATTTACTTAATTAGCAATATATACAACTGAAAAACAACGTATTATTTGAATAATTTTATCAACAACATGTTAACATTTTGAATTAAATTAATTATTAACCGCCCCTCTGACTTTTCGGAGTGGGCTC
>CAZBWK010000186.1:0-1685 GCA_964495655.1 uncultured Prolixibacteraceae bacterium
TTGTACCCTTTATCTGGGGCGGACAGAACGAAGTGTTCTGGTTTGCTTTTGCCGCCGGGGCTATTGGCGGACTGCTCTTTTCGATGGTGGCTATATTGATTTATTTACCGCTGTTGCTGAAAATAAAATAATAAGGCTTCTAAAATAATGTATATACCAAATGATAATAAAAAACTTATCAAATCATAATTAATACTAACTGAATATGAAAGTTTCTGGTGAAATTGAACATTTACGAAAATTAATATTACTGACAGGTCTTTTAATCTGTTTTATTACGGGACTTGAAGCACAAGAACCATTGACTCTCGACAATGCATTAAATATTGCCGAAACAGGTAGCCCCGATCTACAGCGCTCCCATCTAAATTTGGAGCGCTCCCGGAAAAGTCTTGAGGCGCAAAGAGCTGCCCTTAAGTCAAGGTTTTCACTTGATGTTTTACCGGTGTCCTTCAGCCGTAACAGAAGGTTTGACAGCAGGGTATCGCAATGGTATACCAATGAAAACCTTGAGACAAGTGCTCTTTTTAGAGTTGCACAGCCTATACTGCTGACAGACGGAACTTTATCACTGACAAACGAGTTGGGTTGGCAGAAAAGTCTTTCAGATGCTGCCATTTCTAATCCGGAAAGCAAGGTTTTTTATAATAATCTGTACCTTAATTTTAATCAGCCCCTTTTCACCTATAACAGGTTAAAACTGCAACTCAAAGAACTCGAACTTAATTTTGAAAATGCCAATATCAGTTATGCCTTGCAGCGACTGAATCTGGAAAAAAATGTTACGCAATATTTTTATGATGTATACATGGCACAGATGAATGTGAAGATTGCCAGGGATGAAATGGAAAATACACAGAAGGGATATGAAATAACCAGCAATAAAGTGGATGCCGGACTTGCTGCAAAAGAAGAACTTTATCAGGCAGAACTGAACCTCTCGACATCAAGATCAACTTTGGAGGACAGGCAGGTGGCACTTGAAAATACCAAAGACCAGTTAAAACTGTACCTCGGCATGGATCTTTTCACCGATATTTCCATTCTTGCGGATATAGGCGTCAATCCTGTGCCTGTTGACATGGATAAGGCAATTGAGAACGGTCTTGCTTCAAGGCTGGAGCTTCGTCAGAGAGAGATCGATATAGAATCGAGCCAGTTTGAGTTGATAAGGACCAAGTCACTGAATGAATTCAGAGGTGATGTTAATCTCCGCCTCGGCATTTCAGGTGACGATCCTGCGCTCGGTCAAATATTTGATAAACCGACTAATAGCCCGTCGATAGCAGTCAGCTTTAATATACCACTCTTCGACTGGGGAGAGAAGAAGGCCCGCATAGCAGCCCAGGAAGCAACCATTGAGTCCCGGGAACTGGGATTATCAGAGCAGAGAAAAGAAATAATTATAGATATAAGACAGACTTACCGGAATCTGCAAAATCAATTAAACCAGATCGATATTGCAGAACAAAGTCAGAAAAATGCCCAGTTAACTTATGAGATTAATCTGGAACGGTATGAGAACGGTGACCTTACAAGTATGGACCTGAACCTTTTTCAAAACCAGCTTTCGCAGAAAAAATTTGCATATATCCAGGCACTTATTAATTATAAAATAGAATTGTTAAATATGAAAATACAAAGTTTGTATGATTTTGAAAAAAATGAATCTGTGTTGCCGGTGA